>SVDT01000050.1 GCA_015057775.1 Paenibacillaceae bacterium
CTTTTAAAAATGCCCTGGCAATTGCTATCCGCTGCCGCTGCCCAAAGGATAATTTACTACCTTTATCTCCCACAACGTAATCGTATCCCCCCGGCAGTTCCATAATGAAATCATGGGCACAGGCTGCCTTTGCCGCCTTAACAATCTGTTCAAAGGACGCTTGTGGGTTTCCGTAACGTATGTTTTTTTCAATGGTGCCATAAGACAGAAATGGCCGCTGCGGGATATATGCAATCATCTGGCGAAGTGCATTTGCTCCGTATTCCTCCAGACTCTTTCCATTTATTGCTATATAACCTTTATCCGCATTATAAAATCCCAGCAATAATTTAAAAATGGTTGATTTACCGCAACCCGACCTGCCGGTTATGACTGCTGCCTCATTCTGGTAAATCTGCATATTGAAATTGTTCAGTACCTGTCTGTTGTTTTCATAGCTAAAATCCACATTTCTAAACTCAATGAAGCTCTGTTTATAATTCTCCTCCAGCCGGTCTGGTACACGGATTACTTCTTCCTCCATATTTAAAAAGGATTGAATCCGTTCCAGGCTTGCAATATTATCAAAAAGTTCGGGGAATCTCTTACCTGCTGATAAGGCAGCCCAGATGATACTGGCTTCCAGATTCATAAGCGCCACCAGAGTACCATAAGTTGTTTTCCCCGACTGTACCATGACAGATCCGGCAACGAGAAATACAATGCTGCATAATACAGTAAAACCACTGTTCATAGCCTCTAAAAATGCACCTATTTTCTCCCTGTCCAGGGCTTTCCCTGCATATTCTTCATTTGTTGTACGAAATTTTCCGGATAAAACCTCATTTAACTGATATTCCTTTATGGTCAATATCCCGGATAAAATATCGGAGGACCGTTCTGACAGCATTGCACTTGCACCAGCGGTTAAACGGCCGACTGTTTTTACCCGATCCGAGAAAGCAGCATTTGCCAAAACACAAAGGAGGGAAACAAAAAGCAGCAGCAAAGTTAATGTATGATCCAGCAGAAACATGGGAATTACACTGGTAATCAAGGCAATTACAGGATTAAACGCTTCCTTGTATTTAGACCGGTAAAGTTCTTCTGCCTTATTTATATCATAGATCATCTGTGAAAGAAACTCTCCGCTGTGGCTGTTTTCAAAATAGGAAACCGGCAGCCTTGCTTTCTTTTCCATTACGTTTCTTCTAAGCCCGGCCTGGAACCGGAGAACGCAACGTCTGTATATGTATTGGGACAGGATTGAAATTACAAAGGACATAAAAAACAGTGCAGTATAAAGGAACAGTTTCCCCGTCATATGTTGATAGTTCCCACTGACAGATGCATCAATGAGTACCTGTGGGATGAGAGAAATTGCAATGGCCATTCCCGAATATCCAAATCCCAGGGAAAGAAGAAAGACAAGATACAGTCTCTTTTCATTGCCCAGATAGTCCAGTGCCTCTTTTATCTGAGACAGGTAATGTTTCATACCGAATCCCTCCCCATACCATTCTGACTGTGAAATAATTGATAATAAAGTCCTTTTTTCCCAAGCAGTTCCTGATGACTCCCATGTTCTTTCATTTCCCCGTGGTCCATCAGATAAATCCTGTCATAGTCCAGGATTGTATTCAGCTTATGAGCAACGGATATAATGGTTTTAGAACTTAATGCCCTTTCAATTAATTCCGTGATTTCCTTTTCTGATTTTGGATCAAGAGCCGAAGTTGGTTCATCAAATATAATCACTTCACTGTTTCTAAGAAGAGCCCTTGCTATGGCAAATCTCTGCCTTTGCCCTCCCGACAGATTGACCCCATTCTCTTCCAGTATGGTATCATACCCCTCAGGCAGGCTTTCGATGAAAGGAGCAAGCCCCGCGTCTCCTACCGCTTTTTCTATCTCTGTTCTGGTTGCACTGCGGTTTCCGTACAATAAGTTTTGTTCAATGGTATCCGGAAATAAAAAAGTCTCCTGAGAAACGATAGAAAAGCATCCCCGCACCAGTTTCATGTCCAGAGCTGTAACCTGTGTTCCATAGAGGAAGTAATTCCCCTTCTGAGGTTCAAACAGTCCCAGTATCAGGTTCATTAACGTCGTCTTTCCGCTTCCGGAACCTCCTACAAATGCAATCCGCTCTCCTTTTTTCAATTCAAAGGTAAGATTATTTAAAATAAGATTTAAACCATCATAAGAGAAACAGATATCCTGAAATTGTATCACCGGGTCAGAAAAAGGAAGGCTGGTAATATTGCCTCCACTGCTTTCTTCCGGCGCTTCTAGCAGTCTGCGTAACCGGTCTGCACTGACTCCTGCTTTATTCAGTTCCACTAATACTGATGTAAAATTGCTGATAGGCGATGAAATGAACCCCAACAGCACAAGAAAAGAAATAAAATTTTCCGCTGTTAATGCTCCTTTTATCACCATACCTGCTGCAAATATACTACAAAACAAAACAGGCAGGCTGCGAATCATAGAGCTGAAAGCATTTGTCATAGCCTCTTTTTTCTGCCGTTTTAAATCAGCCTGATAAACCTTCCAGATATTGGTGTCAATTTCGGATAAATTTATCTCCTGTAAATTATAGCTTTTCTCTGTCTCATAGCATTCAAACAATTCCTGGGTTTTAGCGGTAAGTGCATCCTGTTGTTTCTTCTTTTCTCTGGTAAAACCAGCAATGCTGTTTAAAAAGTGATGATACAGTATGGTAGTAAATGGAATCCAGATCATAGATATTAAAGTAAGCTTCCAGTCTGTGGCTAATAAATAAACCAGAATCACCAGAACGCTGATTCCATTTAAAAAAACAGAAAACAAAAGTTGCTCAAAGTATCTGCTGACATCAGAGATATCTTCATTTAGTTTATTTAAAAAGGTTCCTTTCTGCTGACCCATAAGATAATCATAACGCATATTCATAATCTTTTCTATTACATCCTGCCTTAAACCACTGGTCATCTGAATACTTAATCTTCCAGTAACCAATTTGGAGCAATAGATTACCACAACCCAAATGAGAGTCAGACAAAGTATCTGAACAATCTTTCCAGCCAGGAAACTGCTTTTTCCAGCCAGAGTACCCTTAATCACATCTTTTAAAAACTGTGAACACACCACTGTCATGACAGAATTAAGTAAGGATAGCAGTAGTGCCAAAGCTATGCCTTTCTTATATTTACTATAATAATGATAAACAAAACGTAGCATATTCCCCCCGGTATTCAGCCTGCCTGCGCTTTTATTTTGCTTTTCCACCTGGTAATCAGGTGAGATACATTCATAAATTTTACCATACTTCTAACCCATATGGTTATAATTTTTAAACAAATCTTACATATGGTATTGATCTATTGCTTGTAGACGACTATAATTAGAGTAATAATTTTGAAGGGAGTTGATAATTATGAATTTCGAAAAAATGATAATATTTAGCAACAATAAAAGGAGGGTGACAATAATTTAGCCCTCGTAAAACGGAGGAAATTATGTTCAACCAATTAAGCGATTACTCAAAAAAGCCAAAACTTTATGCACCAAGTACAGGTAAATTCTGGGATGATGAGCATATATCAAAAGGAATGCTGGAAGCACATCTTAACCCTGATTGGAATGCGGCAACCCGGAAACATGATTTTGTTGATAAATCTGTAAGGTGGATTACTTCTATAGCCCCGCCTGCACAATTTCAACAATTACTGGATTTAGGTTGTGGACCTGGAATTTATGCAGAACGTTTTCGCAAGGCAGGTTATACAGTAACTGGTATTGACTTTTCAAAACGTTCCATCGAGTATGCACAAGAACAAACGTTACTTAACAAAAGTAATATTCAATACTTTTACCAAAACTATCTGACAATAGATGATACAGAACAGTTTGATGTAATCACATTGATTTATTGTGATTATGCCACGTTATCAATCACCGATAGACTGATTCTATTGAGAAAAGTATATCAGGCATTAAAACCCAACGGTAAGTTCATATTTGATGTGTTTACACCTCTTATGAGAAAAGCGGAAAACCATACATGGTATAACTGTGAAGAGAGTGGATTTTGGAACGAAAATCCCCATATTTGCTTAAATTCTGTTTATCAATATGATGATGAAGACAATACAGAATTAGTGCAGTCAATTGTATTAACCAAAGATACGATAAATTGTTATAATATATGGGATCATTATTTTACTAAGGAAAAACTGATATCAGAAATTAAGCCCGTAGGTTTCAATACATTTGAATTTTATGGTGATATTGCTGGACAGGAATTTTCTGATACAGGCGAGACTATTTGTGGGGTTTTTACTAAGTAGGATTTTCTAATCGTTATTTGCATTGAATCCTACAGGATTTCCAACTACCAGATTCTCAGCATTTCTTAAACTCATAAAAGCAGTTGCCCGCCTCTGTTCTGACTCTAAGAGGCGGGCAATGAAATTTTAAACCGGCAGTTTTTCTATTCCGGTTATTCCTAAATACCGCAGTAACACCATTCCACCCTTACGATTATATCCTGTCTCCCACAATTCATAGAAGGAAAGCCAGCGAAATCCACCGTAGGTAGCAATTTTTACATAAAATTCTTCCTCAAATTCTTCATATCCCACCAGCATAAACCAATGCCACACCAGATCCTTAAAGTTTACATTCTTATGGCGAAGCTGTAAAAAAGGGATGGGAATTCCCCGGTCAATCTGATCTTTTACTTTAGCTGCTGCTTCCTTTGCAGGAGTATCCCCAGGACAGCCGGACAGCTGTATCTTCTTCTCATTTACATATTCTAAATATTGATTAAATCCATCCATAAACACTTCCAACGTATCAATCCCCCCAAAGCGTGGTCTCAGATACGGCTTCATCGTGCTGGAAAACCTAATGTAAGCTTCCTTGTCAAGTTCCTGGATATCAGATGGATACAGATGAGTTTTATTGTGATGGAGCGCCAGATTAATGCAGACATCACATGCAGCTGCGGCTCCGCAGCCGCCTAAATGCATCATCGGATCCCGGAACCAGTCCTGATTTCCCCCGAAGGAATCTCCAATACTGAAATAGGGTAATTCTTTCTTCATCTTTCTCCTCTCTCGTTTTCATTATAAGCGTATTATAATACCAGTTTCCCAGCCCGTAAATACAAATCAAAATACTTAAGAATTTAGCCGATGAAACAGGGCACCCTGACTGACTGTCAGAGCACCCTGCCTCATTTGTTTTTTATACACCTGCTTAGCTTAAACTGGTTACGAAAGTTGTGACACTTCTGGCTGGAAGCTGGGCAGTGAAGGAATTACCGGATACACGGTAGCTTGATCCTGCTGCAAGATTTCTGCTTCCGTCTGTGATCCAGGAGGATACCGAACCTCCGGTTCCGTTCTGGAATGTAAATTTCTGGCTGACAGCAGATGTATTCTTATTAATTGCTACAATCACTGCCTTATTATCTCCCTTGTAAGCGGAAATATAAACACCATTTGACGGATTCGCTGAAGCGTCCACCCTCACATAGCCAGGTCTGACAAATTTGGAGAAGTGTGCCATATTATAGCCTCGTTTACTAATTGTTCCGTCTTCCTTCATGGGACCATACTGTCTGCGGATATACCACCATACGTAAGCCTGGAAATCACCTAGAACCATGGCATTGTGAATGTGATAGGAAACCTCAAGTGCCTCCGGCCATAAATCAGCGGAATTATTATTGCTGTTTGGATAATATACTTCCGTCATCCAAAGCTCCTTATTTGCCCCTTTCTGCTTGAAAAGGGGATACGAGAAGCTGCTCTCCGGTGTACCGTAAAGATGAGCTCCAAGAATATCCATATTCGCAAGAGCCTGTGAATCATTTAATATGGGATCTGACATATTCTTCATATAAGAAAATGATTCCGGTGCAATGACTTTGCAGTTAATGGATCCCGCATAATTTTTCATGAAGTTCAGCATTTCAGAAGGAGTCCACCAGGTCCAGGTATGTGCATAATCAGGCTCATTCTGAACGGATATGGCGTAAAGATCCACTCCATTGTTCTTCATAAAGGTGACAAAATCATTGAGATGCTGGGCATAGGCACCGTACTTATCATACCTGAGCCGCTTCTGATTTGCTACACCGTCGCGGGTGAATGTCTCTGCCATATCACTGGGCGGATTCCATGGTGAAGCAAATAGTAAGGCTCCCTTTTCCTTTGCCTTTTTCGCCGTCGCCAGTTCCCTGCTCCAGTTGTTCTTATTTTCATCAATATAAATTCTTAAAATACTAAATCCCAGCTGGTTAGTTCCGTTTCCAAATGCAGTCTCTCTCTGAGTCGCCGTCAGATCGCCAATCCATGCAGGGTGGTTGATTCCTCCATACCCCCGGATCAGCTGCTTTTGTGCTGCCAGATTAATTGCTGCATCTCCGCCTGACGCGGATACCGCCATACTTGTTTCCAGCATATCTTCTGCAACGGATGCCTCCATAGTACCTGATGTTTTTTTATTTGAAGAGACAAATCGGAACCAGTTTACATCAACGTATCCACCACCTGATGCTGTATTAAAGTTGTAGATACCAAACTTATCACCCTGGAAGAATCCAAGGTCAAACGGCATATTCAGCTGTCCTCCCAGCTGCGTGAAATTCACATTGTCTGTACTGTAAGAAAAGACTGCCTTATCTGTAAGAAGATTTGCATTGGCCCGTAAGTACACAATATTACTGCGAAGTTCAGGACCATTGGTAATCACTCCCTGAGCATCTTCCTTAGCGTTGATATTGGCAACGATCTTTTTCACACCTGCAGATTTCACCACACCAATGGAGCCATAAGGAATGTTTAACAGACAAAGTCCTGCCTGATCCCCATCTGCCATATTGGCAGTATCCAGCTCAATGGTTCCCTGACAGTCAGGTCCCTGAACTCTCTGGGTAAGCGTATTGGTTGCTCTCCACAGATTATTGGCCTGTTTTGCCCGAAGCCGTAAATATCCAGGGCGCTCGCTCAGTGACCATTTGCTGTTGTCCGGATAATGGTTCCACTGCCACTGAACTCCCAGAACAGTGGTATTAAATTCATCACTGTCAGGAATCGATACTACCGGATAAGAAGCCCCCACATCTGGTTTTCTGTACGTAATGGGAACACTTCCCATAGGGTAGCTCTTTCCTCCGATTGTCACATTCTTAATGGTAGACGGATCGCCCAGCACCGGCCAGTCATTCTGCCACTGCATGGGTACCAGAATATCACGACGTCCTAAGCCGTTTCCATCCTGAAATACATAGAACCACCACTCCCCGGTCGGGGTATCAATGGGACCTCCCTGATGAATCTGGCTGCCGCCCGGTATCCTGGGTCCATTTAAAAGGATTCTCATTTCATAAGGCCCGTAAATATTTTTAGACCGCAGACAATAAGTATAGGATTCCGGTGGTGTAGAATTCCGGAATATGTAGTAATAACCGTTCTTTTTTATAACATGAGTGCCTTCCACCAGATACTTGCCGGTGATTCCTTCAATGCGGGTGGATACTCTGCTGTTTACCACAGACTTATAGTCCCCGCTCAGTTTACTGATTTTCACATCATTTGCTTCTGAAATAATATATCCGGTTCCATCGTCATCAAGAAACAGCGCCGGATCATGAAATCCCTGATTAAACACTGTTTTCGTATAAGGCCCCGCCGGATTGGTGGAAGTACACAGAATAAATTTGCCCTGTGCCTGATAAATACCCACATAATAAACACCGTTACGGTAAGCAATGGTAGGTGCCCAGCAGCCATGCCCATAATCCTCAAAATTGTTAGTGAGGGTATAGGATTTCCCGGTTCCGCTTAAATCTGCAGTCACATATCCGATTATTTCCCAGTTTACCAGATCTCTTGAATGCATGATTGGAATGGAGGGAAAGGACACAAACGTAGAGCTGACCATATAAAAGTCTTTTCCAACCCGAATTGCTGCAATGTCAGGATAATCCGCATTTAAAATCGGATTGGTGTAAGTACCATTTCCATTGTCAGACTGCCAGGATGCTTTTATTGTTTCATTTATACTATTATCCATATAGATCCCCTTTACGAAAACTGCCAATAGTCAAAGTTAAATAAGTTTCCGCTGCCGTTTCCGGTAAACGCAAAGAACAATTTATGTACTCCCGTAGCACCGTTAATTGTTGTTTCTACTTCTCTCCAGTTTTGCATGCCTCCGGTATTTGGTACAGTAAGAGTACCCACCAGCTTACCGGTTTCGCTGTCCAGACGTACTTCAATCTTACCTCCTGAAGTTGAAGCAACGTTAGCCTTAAAGCGTTTGGCACCTGTGGAACCAAAATCTGCATTTCCTACACCAATCCAGTCTCCGTTCTGAATTCCTGTCACATCCTGATTGTATACAGGACCTCCTGACGCAGCACTCTTTTCTGTTAAAATTCTGCCGTTCCAGCCAATGGTTTCCGCTTCCACCCGCTTATATGGATTTAAATTGGAAAGCTGACCCACTCCTGCATAGTTTGCTGCAACCTCACCAATGGTTCCATCGCTGTTATGGAACAACTGGTTAATGTGAGGAGAACGGTAACCTTTACCGGAACCATATAATGCAAGACTCACGGTCTGAGTATGATAAACCACGTACCACTGATTCTTAAACTGGAAAACACAATGATGGTTATTGCCTCCGCCTCCGAAAAAGTTGCCCGGATTCTTTAAGAAATGACCTCTGTAGGTAAATGGTCCCATTGGACTGTTGCTGGTCATATATCCGATTTCTCCTTTAGGAACGCTTCCTGGGTGAGAGCCGGAAAAATTAATGCAGTAAGAGTAGTAATAAACCCCGTTATACTTGTGAATTCCTGAATCTTCAAACATAAAAGGAGCATCAATGGTGGAAGCGCTTCCTACAATACTGATCATGTCCTGCCCCAGCTTAAGAACTCTGGCAGTCTTTGGATTTGCCACCTGGGACTGTGACGGATTCTGGCCTCCCGGGATTCCGCCGCCGCAGTACAGATATCCGGTTCCATCACTGTCTACAAAGACAGCCGGATCAAAGAGCCATACCACACCGGAGATACCTGGTGTATTGCCTGATACCAGCGCTCTGCCCAGGGGATCACTCCATGGACCAATGGGGCTGTCTGCCGTCAATACGCCGATGCCGTTTCCACCATTGGCGAAATAAAGGAAAAATTTGTCCTTGCCATTGATATTTTTCACCGCAGCTGCCGGTGCCCAGGAGCCGCCTGCCCATTTTGCAATTCCCTGCCCTGCGTTAGCACCGTTTGCACCTGCTACCGGAATGGCTCCATGATCGGTCCAGTTAACCATATCTTCTGACGATATTACAAAAACACTCTTTAAATTATTAAAACTGTTTTCTTTGATTGATCCATCTGCGTTGTACTCATAATTGTCGCTGGACATATAGATATAAACTCTTCCATTGTAAGTCAGGGCAAACGGATCTGCTCCTAAGTGGTGATCGATCAGAGGGTTGGAATTGCCTACTGATTTTGCAATTGTTTTATTCATCTTTTATTTCCTCCTGGAATTTTTAAATTTCAAATGGCCCCCCTTAGCCGGCATAGACGGAGAAGCAATTGATCTGCAAATCTAACTGTTAAAAAGAATGGAGGGAGAGATTTGTAAACCAAAAAATAATTTATTATTTAATAAACGTTTAAAGTTTACAAATATGACTGATATCTTCTTTTTTATTACTGAATTTGCAAATTCAAAAAAATAAAAGGAGATACGATTATGGCAGATTATGATAACTCTAGATATACATACACTCAGGTACTTGCTGGTACCGGATATTACATGAAAGATGATAAGCTTCGTTACAGTGCAGGAGTTAAGACAATGCAGGGGAAATTAAATACAGCGGGGCACAACTGTGGTACTCCAGATGGTAAATTTGGCAATGGAACCGATACTGCAGTTAAAAGTTTTCAGAGTTCCAAAAGTCTTAGTGTAGACGGAAAGGCTGGAAAAGCTACTCTCACCGCTCTTGATCAGGCCACCTCTGGCGGCAGTTCCGGAGCCAGCGCAGCCGCAAAAAACCTTAAAAAGAAATTTGGATCAATTATCTCTTCCTTTGCTTCTAAGTACTCCATCGGAGAAGATGTGTTAGGGGGCTTTATCCTGACCGAATCTTCCGGATCAGGTTTTACCAGCGGAAAACTATTAATCCGTTTTGAAAACCATATTTTCTTAAAGAATGTTTCAAACGCCTCCAAGACCTTTAAAGTTGAGGATAAAGTACATTATTATTACAAAAATGGAACATGGAATAAAACCCACACCGGAAATCAGGCCAGTGAGTACGATGCATTTAATCTTGCAATTGGAATTAACGAATACTACGCTTACTATTCCATTAGTATGGGACTTCCCCAGATTATGGGCTTTAACTATGAGGTTACAGGTTTTAGTTCACCAAAGGCTATGTTTAATGACTTTAGCATCAGCGAAGACAACCAGATGAAAGGCTTTTGTACCTTTATTGCAAAGTACAGCAACGGTTCTCTGCTAAAAGCCTGCCAGTCACGGGATTTTAATAAGATGGGAGCAATCTACAATGGAGATGGCGCCACCTATGGTCCTAAGCTTAAAACAAATGCAGCCGATTACGCAAAAGCATAATCCCATGTATATAAAAACAAGCGCTCCCAGTGTCCTATGAACACCTGGGGCGCTTGTTTAAGTAAGCCATATAAGCAATCAGAAATTATTTGTTTTTCAGATAATCGTAAATGTGCCCCATGCTCATATCTTTTTCTTCAATATGATCATTTACATCATCTGTCATATCCTTCGCCAGAATAAAGCCCTTTTTGTCCGCGAGGAATATTCTGGCTTTGGGACGGGGCTCCATCCCCTGGGGACCGGCACCGGTAATGTAGTTAATAATAACAATTACATCCTTTATATTATCCCCATTTACATCATGAAACGCCACCGACTCCACACTGTCAAAAAGCCCGGCATATTGATCCGTTTTATTATTCTCACCATAATAGGGGAATGCAAAAACCACCTTATCATTTTTCATCAGGTAAAATGATACATCTTCAAAATCCGAACCAGCTGCAGGAGCGTATGACACAAACCTTACATCTCCCCAGTCGCCCAGTTCAGCATGAAAGGACTGCTCAAGTATAATCCGGTTTTCATCAGGCTTTACATCTAAACCGGACGAATCGCCATCACCGGATGATGCTGTTTCTGTTTCTGTTTCTGTCTCCTCTTTTTCTGAATTGCTTACAACTTGGTCTTTAGATTGGTTTCCTGTTTCATTTTTAATATCAATACCACTGGTAGCTTCTGACTCCTTAGGGAGGTTCTCAGCCTTTTGATTCTGACAGCCCGCGGTTATACTTAAAGTCAGTATTGCCGCGGCAATTAAAATCACCTTTCTTTTCATACGTTTTCCCCTTAAACTATTATTAATCAATACCTTATTATATCTTTGGCTAATCAACTAATCAAGTCTTTCCAGCTAAATTGAAGACTACACCTTGTATTGATAACACGAATCCACAAGATTTACCCTTTTTAACAGTTCCACATCCGTTAACAGCTTTTCGGTCACCATATCTGCCACAATGGTATGGGATTCTCCAAAGAGAACAGCCCTATTGGATATTTCATGCACAAGCTCAAGATTATGAGTGGAAGTTATTAAAGTCTTCCCCGCTTTGTTTAACTTCTTCAGAAAATCAACAAGCCATCTCTGCGTCTTGGGATCAAGTCCGTTCATTGGTTCATCAAGAACCAGAACCTCAGGATTTAATGACAGCACGCAGGCAATCGCAACTTTCCGCTTTTCTCCTCCGCTTAAGTGATATGGTATTCTATTCCGGAATTCCTCTATCCCCAGCAGAGCAAGACAATCATTTACCCGATGTTCCACCTCTGATTCTTCAACGCCCATCTGCCTTGGCCCGAACGCCACTTCATCATAGACACTGGAACAAAACAGCTGCGTATCGGAATTCTGAAATACGAATCCAATTTTTTGATGAAGAAGCTTTGAAAATTTTTCATCCTGAAGTTTTTTATGAGTGACTTCTTCCCCATGAAACCCATAGCTTCCAGAGTCTGGAGAAATAATTCCATTTAATAGCTTTAACAGAGTAGACTTGCCACAGCCATTCGCCCCCATTAACGCAATTGCTTCCCCTGTTTTTATACTGAGATTAATGTGATCCAATGCAATCATATCCGAATATGAAAAACAGACATCCTTTAGTTCAATCATGTTACACCCTTCCAAAGTAAATAAATAAAGTGAAAAAAACTGCAATTATTCCAATATAGAGGTAATCCTGCCATTTAAACTTTGACTTATCATTTAAATGATATTCTCCCGTAAATCCTCTGCATTCCATGGCATGATACATATCCTCGGCCATTTCTTTGGACTGAAGAAATACAGTTCCTGCAATTCCTGCCATTGACGAGTACTTGCTGCGGTTCTTTCCCACAGACCGAAGCTTTAATGCATAAAACATATTTAACGAGAATTCACCCAGCATATAAATATATTTGATAGTAATATCAAGTATGAATATAAAAATATCAGGTAAATAAAATCGTTTCAGTGCCTGAGTCAGTGCACTCCACTTTGTGGAATGAGAAAGCAGACCCATGGCAGTGATTGTAGCAAACACCTTTGTCGTGATCATGATACTGCTATAGGTATTACCCAAAACAAATGCCGGAAGCATGATAATAGCCGTAAAAAAAGTGATACCCATACTTAGCTTCAAGATTACTATCATACGCGTTGTATCCGTCATGCTTAAGACTGCCAATAACCAGACATTTACAATTATAACAAATACAAAGCTTCTTGTGAGTGAAACCAGTAAAATTAAAACGAGTGTGCCAAAAACCTGAAGAGGTACATTTATTTGAAAAGCTGTTTCCCCTGGTGAATCCTGTTTTTTTATTCTGGATAACACCTTAAATACAGACAGGATACTTTTGTTAACAAAAGTATCCTTATCGGCTGACGGTATGTAGTTTTCGTTTTTTAAAAGCCATTCCGGCATATCATTTACTTTAATTTCTGTATGATCCAACGTTGTTTCCAGCCTTGTCTTTTTTCATATTACCAAGTATCTTAAAGAAAATAATCATGATTGCCACACCAGCAACTGCAGACAATAAATATCCTGCTACTTCCGGCAGGCCGCTCACTGCATAATCTGGCATAACAGCACTAAAATTAAAACCTTCCTTCATACCGTGAGGAACAAATCCCAGTACATTCCCCCCAGATACTACCTCCTTAATTTCATCTGCTCCCCACTCTCCCCACGCGGTTCCTGTCGCCAGAAGACCAAGGGGAGTAAAGCAGATAAGCCCGGCTACCAGACCGTAAACAGCTCTCGTCTTTTCTTTGGCACCCTTATAAAATGTACCTGGAGAGACCTTTTTTATATAAATCACAATTGCGACCGTAAAAACAGCTTCCACAATTCCTGCAACCAGCAGATGAGGAATCAGCATGGCAGGTATGGAAACAGAGAGGGGGTAAGGACAATAAAGTGCCTGACCTGCACCATCTTTAAATAAAAGAGGCTGAATCCCAAATTCTATGGCGGCACAGAGTGCAGCTATATTAATACCGGCATAGGAGCCCAGAATAATACCCAGGTATTCCCCTTTTTCTGACCTGACATGATCTTTAATCAGTTTATAAATATAATATCCAAAAAACGGCAGAACAAATGCCATATTAAAACAATTCGCCCCAAAAGCAAGAATACCACCGTCTCCAAATAACAGCGCCTGAATAAAGAGAGCAACCGTAACGCTGATGCAGGCGGCGTAAGGCCCCATCAAAATAGCCAGCAGCGTACCGCCTACAGCATGCCCTGTTGTTCCTCCTGGAAGCGGTACATTAAACATCATAAGAAGAAATGAAAACGCTGCTCCCACACCAAGCAGGGGTATTTTTGCTTTAGGAATCTCTTCCTTCACCTTCCTGATTGCCTTTGTCCAAACAGGAACCATGGCAGCCCCCATAGCGGCACAGGTTGACGGACTTAAATAATTGTCTGGAATATGCATGTTCTTACCAACCTTTCATAATTCTACTTTCTGCTAAGTACAATTATAAAACGTTATTTGATCTCAACAAGCCCCGGTGGAGGATATAAATTTATATTTTTTTATTTTTATGTTAACTTGTGACCCTGCTTTCATAAATTCTGTCTGCAATAAAATTTTTAAAATCCTTTTTGTCTCCGATCACAAAGCTGTCTTGTGGAATTCGGAAAACTAAATCAGAATTGTGCCATAAATAATAGTATTCATTGTCTTCTGTTATTCTTTTAATGTAAGAATATTCATAAACACTTTCTGTATTTCCTTCTTTTACTTTCATAACATCAGAAAATGTTGTGGATCTGATCCATTCAGCCGAATCCAGCGACTTTTGCATACAATTATAAAACTTTTTATTTACTCTGTTATACTGATAAAAGAACTTATAAATAAAACCTGCACCAAGACCGAGGGCCAGGCAACATCCCACCCATTCTTTCAATAACACAAATATCAACGCACAAAGTAATGATAAAATAAAAAATAAAATATTTCTGCTTTTCCATGCCCGGAACTTTCTTTTTGCTTCCTCACCAACAGGATTGTTACAAAAATGTAAATACCTTTCCAACGTCATAATAAATTCACTCTTAAATATAGTGTCCAACTTATCCCCCAGCTTCCAATTCCTAATAAAATCTTTAGTTTCTAAATATGTTTCTTTATCAGTTCTAAAATACCTTCTTCAGCAAGCTGAGACGGTTTTGATCCATTTAATATCATATCTGCTCTCCACTTTGTTGGCTCCACATATTCTTCATGACGGTATCTCACCAGATCAAGATAAACATTGGTAATTTCGTCAAAAGTAAGCCCCCAGTTCATGTTTCTGCGAAGACGCCTGACGATTCTCTCATCTGCTCTGCAATCCACAAACAATTTTAAATCTAGAGCAGAAAGGATCTCTTCGTCCCATAAAACCAGCAAACCTTCAATAATAATTAAATCGTAATCACCGTACAATGCTTCCTTTAAATCATTATGTAGCTGCTTCAAATCAATGGTTTCCGGATGATTATCATCTACATACATGGTTTCCATTACAGGTGATTTGCTGTAAGGCCTTTCCTCTTCAGGCTTAAAATAATTATCCATATGGATTACTTTTTTATTATAATTCTCAAGCTGTTTCTCAAGCCTGTCACACAAAGATGATTTACCACTTGCACTGCCGCCTGCAATCCCTACAGCAAACACCTTTTTCATATCATTCAATCCTCCAGCAAAAAATTTTCCAAGCAGATTAAAATTTGTCAAAATGCAGCTTTTCAAGCTTGAGCATATCTTCCTGGTACGGTTTCTTCTCTTCAGCAGGATAACCAATGGCAATCAGGCATTCAACACGGTACTGTACGGGTATTCCCAGAACTTCCCTGATATAATCTCCCGCTGTTTCCTGCTCTTTATGAAATCTTTCTCTCACCTGAATCCAACACGAGCCAAGTCCTAAGTCCTGGGCTGTTAACTGAATTATTGTCGCAGCTATGGACACATCTTCAATCCAGACGTCACTAAGTGTATGATTCGCAATCACCGCAACTGCAAGAGGCGCTCCTGCCAAAAACCCCGAACCAGGATCCCTGCTTTGTGAAAGCTGATTTATTATTTCTTTATTGGTGACAGCTACAAACTCCCAGGGTCTTATGGAGCGGGATGAGGGGGCAAGCAGCGCACTTTTTAAAATGGTATCAATCTTTTCCTGTTCAATCTCTTTGTTTTGAAACTTCCTGATGCTTCTTCTGGATTTTAAAATATCCAATAACATAATTTTACCTCCCATTTAAACATAGATAATTACATTATATAACGAAATAAAATAAAAACAATCATTTGCCATTCTGTCATGGGTTTGTTATCATGTAAGCAGATACATTTATAAAAGATATTTAAAGAAGGTGGAACAAAAATGGATAATCAGGAACAAAAACATCAGCGCCGTCCCAGATATAAAGGGACTCACCCAAAGGCTTTTAAGGATAAATATAAAGAATTAAATCCAGAACTATATTCTGATACCGTTGCTAAGGTGATTCAAAAGGGCAATACACCAGCTGGCACGCATCGCTCTATCTGCGTACAGGAAATACTGGATATTTTGAAAATCACCCCCGGCGAGACCGGATTAGATGCAACATTAGGCTACGGCGGTCATACGTTAGAGATGCTTAAGTGTCTGGATTCAAAAGGACATATGTATGCAACCGATGTGGATCCTATCGAATTACCCCGGACACGGGAACGCCTTCAAAATCTGGGTTATGGTCCGGAGATACTGACAATCAGGCAAACTAATTTTTCCAATATTGATGAGATAATTCCGGAATCGGGCCCCCTGGATTTTATCCTGGCTGATTTAGGTGTATCTTCCATGCAGATAGACAACCCGGATCGGGGATTTTCATTTAAAACCGAGGGACCTCTTGATCTGCGGCTGAATCCATCAAAGGGAATCTCTGCTGCTGAACGTTTGAAAACCATTTCCCAGAATGAATTATGCGGAATGCTTTTAGAAAATGCAGACGAGCCTCATGCCGAAGAAATTTCCCGTGCGGTGACTTTCGCAATAAAAAAAGGGGAAGAGGTTACAACAACCGGCCAGCTCCGGCAGATTATTAAAGATACGCTGAAATTTATTCCGGAAAAGGACAGAGAGAATGAGATTAAAAAA
Organism: Paenibacillaceae bacterium; assembly: GCA_015057775.1. GTDB lineage: Bacteria > Bacillota > Clostridia > Lachnospirales > Lachnospiraceae > Lacrimispora. The sequence goes on from SVDT01000050.1 coordinate 16,768, forward strand.
TCCTGCCAGCGATGCTTTCAGGCGCTGCGGATTGATGTGAATAATGAATTTGAGGTATTATACGACTTTTTAGAAAAGCTTCCGGATGCTCTGGCCAAAGGGGGACGTGTGGCGATTCTCACGTTTCATTCAGGGGAAGACCGTCTTGTGAAAAAATCGTTTCAGCGTCTTCACCGCAACGGTATTTATAAAGAAATTGCACCTGACGCAATCAGGCCTTCTGCAGAAGAATGTAATTCCAATGGACGTGCCCGATGTGCTAAATTACGTTGGGCTGTAAAATCATAACACGGAAAGGAATCATTATGCCAAAGCCATGTTCCAATCATATGAACGGGTATATGAAACATCTATTATGTTTTGTTATAAGTACTTATCTGGTTACATGGGTCTTATGGCTTGCGTCCTTTCAGATTAGTGGTTTCTTTCGTATAATAGGCTCCTTTGTTCCTTCTGCCATGGGAATAGTATTTATTTATGGTAAAAGCAGAAAAGAAGGATTAAAGACATTATTTAATAGTCTTAAGCGCTATCGGGTAAAATGGTATGTTTATTTTTTCGTTATGTTATATACTATTTTTTCCTTACTGGTTCCTCATTTATTAGCTGGTGTATTTAAATATTCAGTGCCATTCCAGGTTAAAAGGAGTATTGGTATTTTTAATATCTCTGATCCAATCTCAGCTTCTGTCTGTTTTCTGGCAATTTTAACAGCCGGCGGACCGCTGGGCGAAGAATTTGGCTGGAGAGGTTTTCTGCTTCCTGAGCTGGAAAAAAAGCTGTCTCCGTGTAGATAATTTTGTCTGCTCCATCGCTTATCAGGCATTGTTAAATGGAAAAAATATCTACACAGCTTTTTACTGGATTATCCAGATAATATTGCTAATTTACGTTGTAATGGATCTTAGAAGGTATAATAATTCTGACCATGTTTACTAATCGGGTAGGAGGTAGATAATTATTTTATCTACCGACCTCCCACACCACCTAGCATACCGTTCGGTACTAGGCGGTTCCTTAGTTTTCATAAACTATTGAATAATAGTCAAGCATGGAAGTATATCCCAGCTTGGCTATTATTTTATTTGAAAAGATTTGGTTTAGCACCTTTGCCATTCTCCAATAACCTTTTCTGCTACATGCAAGTTCCTTGGCTCTCCAGTGTTCACAGCCTAATGCTTTGAGCATTCTGTACTTCGTCTTGATTCTCTTCCACTGTTTCCAGTAGACTGCCCTTATTCTTCGCCTCGCCCACTCATCTGTTGCTTTGAGAAGTACTTTTATGTCTGCTAGCTTGAAGTAATTCACCCAACCTCTCACAAACTGTTGATACTTTTCTTCTCTTTTCGCATTGCTCATGCCATTATTTCTGTCTGTCAGTTCTCTGATTTTATTCTTCATCTTTGCCACTGACTTCGGGTGCACTCTAAATCTGCATTTTCCCTTGTATCTATAAAAGCTATATCCAAGGTACTTTACCTTGCTGATATGAGCCACTTCTGTTTTCTTCCGATTCACTTTAAGAAATAATTTTCCCTCGATATATGGAAGAATGTTTTCTAAGGTTCTTTCTGCACTTTTTCTGCTTTTACAGAAAATCATACAGTCATCCGCATAGCGGACGAATCTGTGTCCTCTGCGTTCCAGTTCCTTGTCCAACTCATTCAGCATGACATTGCTAAGCAACGGACTAAGTGGTCCACCTTGGGGCATTCCGACTTCTGTACGTTCAAATATCCCCCTTGCCATAACTCCCGCATTGAGATATTTATGTATTAACGAAATCAGTCTGCCATCTTTGATGGTTCTTGACAATACCTCTATCAGCTTACTCTGGCACACCGTGTCAAAGAACTTTTCCAAATCCATATCTACCACGTATACATAGCCGTCATTTACATTCTTTTGGCACTGTTTGAGCGCATCATGTGCTCCTCTTTTGGGGCGGAATCCGAAACTGTTGTCCGAGAATCTCTCTTCGTAGATTGGAGTCAGTTCCTGGGTGATTGCCTGCTGTATCACTCGATCAACTACCGTAGGAACACCAAGTCTTCTTACTTCGCCTTTTGTTTCTTTGGGTATTTCTACCCGTCGAACTGGATTGGGTTTATATTTACCTGTCCTTATCTCTTGGATTAGAGTGTCTTGGTTTTCTCTCAGATAGGGTAGAAGTTCATCTACCTGCATTCCATCGATTCCACCTGCTCCCTTATTTGATTTCACTTGTTTATATGCCTTATTAAGGTTATCTTTCCGCAGAATTAAATCCAAAAGATTGTTCGTCCAGTAGTCTATGATGATATCGCTCTTTTCAGTAATCTTAGAGTAGTCGAACCCTTCTGCATACTCTTTCTGTTCCGCAGATACCATTTGCAGATAGTCTTCCATATGAAGTTGTCTGTTCTTAAATCTACTTTCAGTTACATTCATTGCTTGTACCTCCTAAAGTTCAGTCCTTCCCATTATGTTTGCAACCATCTTGGTACTATGACCTCTGCTGACTTCTTGCCATTCGTTATTACTACAAGTTTCATACTCTGTTTTCGCTTGCTGACAAGACCTCCCTTGGTACCACACGTTTCTTTCTCTCCATCTATCTGCCACATTTACTACAGTTAATTCCGAGTAGTTATTGGACTTCAGTTTGATGTGCAACCTTATCCTTAACTATAGCCTGATGTGGTTTCTGTTCGTCAGACCAGAGATTTGCCTCCACCTTCCTTCAGATTCCATCTCACGGTGGACACCCTTGGTCTTGGCTGTATCCTTCCCACTACTAGGGCGGACTAGGGACTTTCACCCGTTAGAAACGTGCGCCGCAAGGCGCACACAACAAAAAAGCAGCCGCAATTGGGTAATACCGCTTGCGACTGCTTTTAATATTAATCAATGGTAAAACTGGCTACACCAATGTTATTTAGCGTGATAATAGGCTTACACCAGAATGTGTTCCAGCAGTTCTCACACATCCTTACTTTTAAAATATAGCAGCCATCATAGGGAGCCGCAAATTCAAAGCAGCCACAACCACAGATCTTAATACAGAACATCATTGTATCAACATCATTGACCCTCTTATATAATTTTACCTCCCAATCATGGAAATCACCGCACCCACAGCCCCAGATACAACCGGCAATAATTCCCGGTTTAATCAGGCATTCCTGGCAAACTGGACATGGCTCTGGTTTTGGACATTTCGGGCATACCGGGCATACCGGACAGGTTGGGCAGGGCTCTGGTTTCGGACATTCCGGGCACACCGGACATGTTGGACACGGCTCCGGTTTCGGGCATGCCGGGCAGGTCGGACATGGCTCAGGCTTCGGACACGCCGGACAAGTCGGACAGGGTTCGGGCTTCGGGCACACCGGACAGGTCGGGCACGGCTGAGGTTTGGGACATGCCGGGCAGGGCTCTGGCTTCGGGCACACTGGACAAGCAGGGCATGGTTCCGGCTTGGGGCAAGGCGGCGGAGTCGGGCATGTCGGGCATGGTGGCGGGGTCGGACATG
>SVDT01000051.1 GCA_015057775.1 Paenibacillaceae bacterium
GCATCAGTGAGCATGTGGAAATCAATGGAATCACAGTAAGACCAATCGCAGCCCAGCATTCTTACGAAGAAGAGGCAGAAGAATAGGGACAAAATATTTTGCCTATCTGTTATGGCTATGCTATACTGTAAGAAAACTACAGTGAGGAATGAAACGTGGCTGAGAGAACATTTGGCTGGGTACAGGAGGCCTATACCCTGGACAATTTAAAAAATGTGGTATCCGTATTTGTACCGGATTCCAGTATAGACCGGCTACTGAAAATGGATAAGATTCCAAGACTCATTCAGGAAGAAGACAAAAGAGATGAGTTTATAAAAGAACTGGACCAGGAGGAAATCCGCATTCCCTATACCCATTTAAAAGGAAAAGGAACACCAAAAGGCTATACCAGAAGCAACGCCCCCTGCTCCGGCATTATACAGGCGGTTTTGCCTGGGCAGAGAAAAGAATATCAGTCTGACTGGCCGGCGGATTCCTTTTTAAGATGGGCAGTCAGTATTGGTTTTCTGGACTATGACAGGACGTCAGATGAGTGCTCTTTATCTGATTTAGGAAGACAGTATGCAAAAGCAGAGGTGGGAAGCAAAGAGGAAGAAGAAGTATTAAAAGATGCCCTTCTTTCCTACCCTCCGGTATGCAGAGTGCTGTCTCTTCTGATGAAGGAAGGGCATATGACCAAATTTGAGATAGGTGCCAGGCTTGGTTTTATCGGAGAAGCCGGTTTTACCTCCATTCCCCAGTCCATGATTTTAGAAGGACTTGCAGCAGCAGAAGAGAAGGAAGAAAAGACAAAGCTGCTTCAGGACACGGAAGGAACCAGCGACAAGTACGTCAGAACCATTTGCAGCTGGCTGATATCTGTAGGCTGGGTAAGGAAGGCTCCAAAAGAGATACCCGGTCTTTACGGGCACAAGGAAGAGACAGAGGTAATTCCCCAGTCGTATCAGCTTACACTAAAGGGAAGAACCATATGCAATCATATAACAGGAGTATCCAGATACAAAAAAGTACCAAAGCGGGTGATGTGGGATATGCTGGCCACCAAGGCAGCAGACCGGGAATACTTAAGAAACCGGCGGGCTCATATTATAACGTGTCTGGAAAAGTCGCCCCTCACCCCTTTGCAGATTCAGGAATATTTAAGGCAGAAGGGGATAGAGGAAGAGGCAGAAACCATACTTGATGATATCAAGAGTCTGGAAAATATCGGGCTGCAGGTCCAAAAGACCAGAGATACATACCGGATTACAGATGAGATTACGGGACTTTTATTTCCGGAAACCCAGTCTTTCCTTCCAGTAAAATCCCAGGTATCCATACTGAAGGATTATTTACGATCCTACTTGTCACATGTGGACCATAAGTATTTAATTCTGCTGGATTTAGGCTTTGACGGCACCTCCGACCGGGATTACGAGATACAGACAGCCCAGCTTCTTACTGCGGAGCTGTCCTTTGTCGGAGGAAGACTTGGAGATACCAGAAAGCCGGATGTCTGCATTTACTACGAAGACAACGGTCTGATCATTGACAACAAGGCTTATGGAAAGGGATATTCCCTACCCATCAAGCAAGCCGATGAGATGTACCGGTATATAGAAGAGAATAAGGAACGAAGTGAGCTGCTTAATCCTAACTGCTGGTGGAACATCTTTGATGAAGGTGTGAAAACATTTCACTTCGCATTCCTGTCAGGAGAATTTACCGGAGGTTTTAAGGACAGATTAAATCATATCTCCATGCGTTCCGGTATCAAAGGGGCAGCAGTGAATTCTGCAAATCTGCTTATCATGGCAGAACAGTTAAAATCAGGTACAATGAGTTATGAGGAATTTTTCCAATTGTTTGATCATAACGATGAGATTATATTTCCACACCTATCATTACAGGGAGGTTTGATACTATGACACTGGGAGATTATCTTCCTTTTTGGAACAAACTTACAGAGAAACAAAGAGAAAAGCTGTCCTCCAAATCGAAAAAAATAAGATTTGAAAAGGGAATGCTGGTACATGGGGAATCCGATGAGTGCAGCGGTTTTCTTCTTGTAACGGAAGGTCAGTTAAGAGTGTTTACCATATCGGATGAAGGCCGGGAACTGACTTTATACCGGTTGTTTGAACGGGATATCTGTCTGTTCTCCGGGTCCTGTATGGTGAAGAACATTCAGTTTGATGTAACTGTGGAAGCAGAACAGGATACGGTAGTGTTCCAGATTCCAGCTGATATCTATCGTGATTTAATGGAAGAATCAGCCGTAGTCTCAAACTTCACCAATGAACTGATGGCATCCAGATTCTCTGATGTAATGTGGCTGATGGATCAGGTGATGAACAAAAAAATGGATGGAAGACTGGCTGCATTCTTACTGGAGGAGTGCAGGCTCAATGATACGATGGAACTTTCCATTACCCATGAGCAGATCGCCCGCCACTTAGGCACTGCCAGAGAGGTGGTAACCCGTCTGCTTCGTCTGTTTCAGGGCGAGAGTCTGGTGAAGATTACAAGAGGGACCGTAGAACTTCTTGATGAAAAGGGGTTAGAGGTGCTGGCTGCCCATAGTTTAAGATGAACTTGTATGGAAAAATAAACTTGCTTTCTTTTATCTGGAACGTTATATTATAAAAAGTTTATAAAAATTTTATAATAGACAAAGGATGAAGAAATGAAAGATTTGGTACCTCAGTTTTTTTTATCAATGAAGCATTATACGAAGGAGCAGTTCTTAAAAGATTTCGTTTCCGGAATCATTGTAGCTATTATTGCCCTTCCGCTTTCCATAGCCCTGGCATTAGCAAGCGGTGTTACACCGGAGCAGGGGCTTTACACCGCCATTACAGCTGGTTTTGTCATCTCTTTTCTGGGAGGAAGCAAGGTTCAGATTGCAGGCCCCACCGCTGCATTTGCATCTATCGTGGCAGGGGTTGCAGCGAAAAACGGCTTTGATGGGTTGGTTATGGCAACCATTATGGCGGGAATCTTTCTGCTTATCATGGGATTTTTGCGGATGGGAAGCCTGATTCGCTTCATTCCATATACCATTACCACAGGATTTACCACAGGAATCGCTGTTACCATATTCATAGGCCAGATCAAGGATTTTATGGGACTTACCTTTGAACATGCCCCAATCGAAACTCTTGAAAAAGTCAGTGAGGTGGTACACAGCATTGGTACCCTCAATCCTATGGCTCTTGCAGTGGGATTTACAGCGCTCCTCATTTTAATTGTATGGCCCAGATTTTTCAAAACCATACCGCCGTCACTGATTGCCGTCATTTTTACGGCGGGTCTTGTAAAAATGTTTCATCTTCCGGTAAATACCATTGGGGATTTATACACCATATCATCGGATCTTCCCACCTTTCATCTTCCTGTATTTTCTCTTGCCATGGTACAAAAGGTAATGCCGGATGCAGTGACCATAGCCGTCCTGGCAGCGGTAGAATCCTTATTGTCCTGCGTAGTTGCAGACGGAATGGTAGGAAGCAGACATAATTCCAATATGGAGCTGGTTGCCCAGGGCGCCGGTAATATCTGTTCCGCTCTTTTTGGCGGAATTCCAGCCACTGGAGCCATAGCAAGAACTGCTGCAAACATAAAAAACGGCGGAAGAACGCCTGTAGCAGGCATGGTTCATGCAGTAATGCTTCTTCTGGTTTTAGTATTTTTAATGCCTTATGCCGCATTAATTCCCATGCCGGCTATAGCAGCTATTCTCTTTATGGTAGCTTATAACATGAGTGAGTGGAGAGTCTTTCTTTCCATCATAAAGACAGCTCCCAAAAGTGACTGGTCTGTGCTTCTTGTGACCTTTGTATTTACTGTCGCCTTTGATCTTGTGACAGCTATTGCGGTTGGAATTTTATTTGCTTCCCTGCTGTTCATGAAACGTATGGCTGACGTGACAGAAGTAAGCAGCTGGAAGTACTTAGAGGATGAAAAAAACAGTAGCGAATCCATAGACTTAAAACCTGTGCCAAAGCATGTTGCAGTCTTTGAAGTAAGCGGTCCCATGTTCTTTGGGGCAGCGGAAAAGATTTCCCAGCTGATTATAGAAGAGGGGAAACGGGTTCTGATTCTTAGAATGAGAAGTGTTCCGGCTATGGATGCAACGGCTTTAAAAAGTCTGGAAAAACTGTATCACAATTTAAAGAAAAAGCATGTGACCCTTATTTTATCCCATGTCAATGACCAGCCCATGTCCATGATGGAGAGGGCGGGTTTTTTGGAGTCCGTGGGGAGAGAAAACCTGGCGGGTTGCATTGATGAAGCGCTTTCTTTTGCAGCAGATCTTTAAACCATTAATAAAAAAGAACCGAAGTTCAATCCATGAGCTTCGGTTTCTTTTTTTATTGGCTTACTAATTCATCCAGGGATTTAAACTGATAACCCATCTCTTCCCATTTAGTCAGCAGTTCATCAAGAATCTGGGCATTGGTACTGGAAGTACTGTGCAAAAGAACGATAGCACCGGGATGAATCCGGCCTAACAGCTTTTTAAAGGCTTCTTCCTTTGAAGGCTGCTTATCCTGATACCAGTCCACGTAAGCCAGGCTCCAGAAAAAGGTTTTATATCCCATATCCTTTGCCATCTGGAGATTGGATTCACTGTATTTGCCCTGCGGTGGACGGTAATACTTTCTCATTTTCTGCCCAGTGGTCTGTTCAAACAAAGTTTCCAAGTCTCCCAGTTCTTTTTCAAAAGATTCCTTTGAACTCATCTTTGACATATCCGGATGATGATAGGTGTGGTTACCTACTGTGTGACCTTCCGCAATCATCCGTTTAACCAGTTCTGGTGCAGTCTCTATGTAGTTGCCCACAACGAAAAAGGTTGCAGGTGCATGGTGCTTTTTCAGTGCATCTAAAATCGCAGCAGTATTTCCGTTTTCATATCCTGCATCAAAGGTGAGATATAAGACCTTATCCGGGGTTTTTTGTGCATAATAAGCATTAAACTGCTTTAGATAATCCATGGTGGCATTGGCAACAGGAGGCTGCCCTTCCTGCTGAAAGCTTAATCCCCAGTTTCCTTCTGCAGCAGTTTCCACAGCACGATGATGTTCCATCAGCATAGCTCCCAGACGCCCGGCAAAAAAGGCACATAAAAGGAACAGAAATATCTTCAGGCCTTTCTTTCCATTTTCCGGCGATATGGAAAATGTTCTGATTTTCTCCGCCAGTCTTAATCGGTTGAACCATTTCATAGTAATACTCCGTCGAGTCCATTTGTTTCAATATATGACGGAGTTTCGGGAATATATGCTGTAGGATTAACGTTCAGACCATTTTTCTCCCCAGATTTTCATCTGATTGACCACGTTTTGTAAATCCATACCTTTCTCTGTCAGCGTGTAACGGACTTCAGGCGGTATGGTGGGGATAACTTCCCTTGTTAATATGCCATGGGATTCTAAAGAACGCAGGCAGGCGGTTAAAGTCTTGGGGCTGATTCCGTGTAAGCTCATTCGGAGCTCTCCAAAGCGCCTTGTACCTGCAAAAAGATTTTTTACAATAAGAAAGGACCATTTCCCACCGATAATGTTAAACATTTTTTCCACATGGCATTCCAGGGTTTTTGGTTTTATTTCTTTATTTTTCATGGTTTTTCTGCCTCACAGCTATTCTTTTGATAGTTAGTATCTTTTGTGTAATTATATAACGGAAATGTAATTACTTGTCAAGAGAAACTCATGGTATTAAGATATAGAAAACAAGAAACAGGAGGATTATTCATGAAAAAAACATATAGAGTCTATCAGGTTGATTCATTTACCAGGGAGCGATTCACCGGAAATCCGGCAGGAGTAGTGACCAATGGGGAGGGGCTGAGCGACTGCATGATGCTTAAAATAGCAAGAGAGTTAAACAATTCGGAAACGGCATTCCTGTTTCCCGGATCGGAAGGAGAATATGACGTACATGTCCGGTTTTTCACACCGATGTGCGAGGTGCCCATCTGCGGTCATGCCACAATTGCTGCTCACTATGTCAGAGCATTGGAAGAAAACATGGCATCCGGGGTTGTCATTCAGAAAACTGGGGCAGGAATCCTTCCGGTTGAAATCCGGTCTGAGGATGGAGATTATACAATTACCATGACTCAGGGAGAAGTGATAGTGGGAGAGCCTTTGCCCTTACCTGTTCAGGAGGATATTTTAGCAGCTCTTGGGATTCCAAAAGAGAGACACAGAAGGGACTGTCCAATTGCCATAGCATCAACGGGACATTCCAAGGTAATGGTTGGTATAACAGAGGAGAACCTGCTTCACAGCTTAAAGCCGGACCTTGCAAAGCTGTCAGAATTAAGTAGTCGCATTGGTTGTAACGGATATTATGTATTTACACTTCATCCGGAAAGAAAAGCGCTGGTTCATGGAAGAATGTTCGCGCCAGCCATTGGAATTGCGGAAGACCCCGTAACTGGGAATGCCAACGGCCCTTTAGGCGCTTATTTTATCACCTATGGACTGTTTGGGAAAGGTATGGAGGAATTTTCTTTTGAAGCGGTACAGGGAGAGGCCATTGGACGTAAAGGAAAAATTCTGGTTTCTGTAAAAATTGCAGGCGGCAATCCGGTTCAGGTAAAAATCACCGGTGAAGCTGTGACAGTTTTCAAAACGGAACTGGTTCTATAATAATAGAAAAAAAGGATTTCTGTCCTCTGTTTTTACGACAGGACAAAAATCCTTTTTATACTTATGCTTCTGTTATAATAGTACCGGCTTTTCCCTCAAGGCTTTCTTCCGCCTTTTCCAGGGAAGTAATGATCGCCTTGCGATTCCGTCCATGTTCAATGAAATCAAGCGATGCTTCAATCTTTGGAAGCATGGAAGAGGATTCGAACTGATTGTCCTCAATATAAGAAGCCGCCTCCGTTTTGCTCATAAGGCTGATCGGTCTTGCATCCGGCTTTCCAAAGTTTAAGGTTACGTTATCCACATTTGTTAAAATCATCAGCACATCGGCATCAATTTCCTTTGCCAGCAGCCCGGCAGCCCTGTCCTTTTCAATTACAGCGCTGGCTCCTTTTAAATAGCAGCCCTGCTCCATAACGGGAATACCGCCGCCTCCGCAGGCGATCACAATCTGATCTGCATCCATAACGGCTTTTATGATATCGATCTCAACAATAGAAACTGGCTTTGGAGAAGCGACAACTCTTCGAAATCCCTTGCCAGGAACTTCTTCTACATAGTTCCCCTTATCCTCTTCTTCTTTTGCTTCCTCTGCAGTCATGAAACGGCCGATGGGCTTCATGGGGGTATAGAAAGCCTCGTCATATGGATTCACCATCATCTGGGTTAAAATCGTAGCCACGGACTTATATATGCCCCGTGTCATAAGTTCTGCACGGATTCCGTTTTGTAAGTCATAGCCGATGTATCCCTGGCTCATGGCAGAACAGACAGACATGGGAGCTGAGGTATAACCGTCATGCTGTTTTCCGAATTCATTCATTGCAGTGTGGATCATTCCAACCTGGGGAGCGTTGCTGTGAGTAACGGCCACCTGCCAGCCGGACTGAATAAAATCTGCAATTACTTTGGCAGTTCTGGCTACTGCCGTCTTTTGTTCCGGAAGGTTTGTTCCCAAAGCATGGTGCCCCAAAGCTATCACAATACGTTTTTTTGCCATATTATTTCCTCTTAGTTTCATGTAGTTTTAATCAGAAAATATAAGGATATTATATTATCAGCAGATAAAAAAAGCAACCGCTTTCGGGCATGGGGGGATATGAGAAAAGATTTCATTTGTTTTTAGAAATAATTTTAAAAAAATTAAGTGGATATCCTGAATTCAGGTGGTATAATGTTTAGGAAGATACAGAAAATGAAAGGACAGGTACTTATGATAGTAATGATTCTGCATCTGATTCTTCCTTTGTTTACCTACACGTTAGCCACCACGTTCCTGTATCTGGCGGTGCCTCTTGAACCACTTCTGGCTACAGGAGTATCTGCATTACTGAATATTCCGGTTTTGCTGTGGTTTTATTCTTACGATCAGAAAAACAGAGGATCTTCCATGACAGAGAGTCTGAAACCAGCTGACAGCCTGATTGCGATCTGGCTGCTTGGAGCCGCTCTTTGCATTCTGGGAAATTCAGTTGTGGAAGTTATGGGACTGACCAGAATTTCAAAGACGTATCAGGAAGCGGCCAATGCACTGTATTCTCCGCCATTTGCGCTTCAGCTTCTGGCCTCCGGACTTATCATACCTGTAGCGGAGGAACTGATATTTCGAGGAATGATTTTTGCTTCCATCCGGGACAAGTTTTCTTTTGCTTTATCGGCAGTTGTATCAGCCGGTTTGTTTGGTCTTTATCATGGAAATCTTCCCCAGGGGGTTTATGCATTTATCATTGGTCTTACCGCAGCATGGCTTTATGAGAGAACAAAAGCCCTGTCGGCACCTATCATGCTTCACATCTCGGCTAATTTACTTTCGCTTTTTATAACCAACACGGAGCTGTCCGGGCTTCTGTTTCAAAGAGAACATGCAGGAGTGACTGCAGCTGTGGTAGTGTTATCAGTCGTTGTAACTGTAATTTGTATTATCCGGATTTATTGGAAAAACAACCTAAAGGAGGATATTGTGTGAAACTCTTATCTGTAGCAATTCCATGTTATAATTCAGAATCCTATATGAGGCATTGCATCGAATCCCTGCTTCCAGGCGGAGATGAGGTTGAGATCCTTATTGTAGATGACGGTTCGACAAAAGACCGTACAGCCGAAATTGCAGATGAATATGAACGGAATTATCCGGGAATCTGCAAGGCGATCCATCAGGAGAATGGCGGACATGGAGAAGCAGTTAATGCAGGATTAAGGAATGCGTCCGGGATTTATTTTAAGGTAGTGGACAGTGATGACTGGGTGGATGAATCCGCTTATATGGAGATTCTTAATACCCTCAGACGTTTCGTTTACGGCGAAAAGACACTTGATATGCTGGTAAGTAATTTTGTTTATGAAAAACAGGGCTCCAATCGTAAGAAAGTAATGAATTACCGGACTGCACTTCCGGAGAACCAGCTGATTGACTGGGATGATGTGAAGGTTTTTATTCTGGGACAATACATTCTGATGCATTCTGTTATTTACAGGACAGAGCTTTTAAGGCAATGCGGTCTGGAATTGCCAAAGCATACCTTCTATGTGGATAATATTTTTGTATATCAGCCTCTTCCTCATGTGAAAACCATGTATTATTTAAATGTAAACTTTTACCGCTATTTCATAGGCAGAGACGATCAGTCTGTCAATGAACAGGTTATGATCGGACGGATTGACCAGCAGATTCGCGTGACAAAGCTGATGCTTTCCTATTATGACGTAATGAAGATTAAGCAGCGTAAGCTACGGCGTTATATGGTGCGGTATTTAGAAATTATGATGGTCATTTCCTCCATTCTGGCTATTAAGTCCGGTACAGAGGAAAATATGGAGAAAAAGGAAGAACTGTGGCAGAGTCTGAGAAAACAGAATTTGAAGCTTTATTTAAGGCTTCGCTACGGATTCTTAGGACAGGGAGTCAATCTGCCTGGTAAAGGTGGAATGAAATTCCCCATCGCCATTTATAAGATGACTCAGAAATTTTTTGGATTTAATTAGAATCGGATGTGAAAAGACCTCCCCGGCAGGGAAGGTCTTTTTTTAACTGATTGCTTTTTCGGATACCTTTTTTCTGTTAGGAACAAGAGAATCTGAATAAACAAACTGATACATGATATATGCCATAGCTAATGAGCCAAGTCCGTCGAAAGCAGAATGCTGTTTTAAGAACACAGTAGCCAGACAGATTAAAACCATTAAAATAAGAGATGCTGTTTTTAACTGTGTGCGATTCTTAAGACGTTCACTCCGGCATACGGCAATGTGGACACAAATGGAATTATACACGTGTATGCTTGGAAATACATTGGTGCAGGTATCTGCAGAGTAAAGAAGATTAACAATTGTAGCACAAATATTCTTATTGGCATCAACGACAGGCCGAAAGTCCGTTCCGTTAGGAAAGACAGTACAGATCACCAGGCTTATGGTCATTCCTGTAAAAAGCATGGTGCAAAGCCTGTAGTATTCTTTCACATCATGAAAGAAAAAATAGGCGACAGAGACTGCCACATAACCAAACCACATCAGGTAGGGAATAATGAAATATTCATTAAACGGGATATAGTCATCAATGGCTATATGCATGATGTGGTAGTTACTCGTCACTGTTTTTTCAAGGTACACGAACCATGGCAGGTAAATGAAGGCGTAGCTGAGGATCCAGGCATGCCTGTACTTGATTAGAAACTGTTTGATATTCATAAAAAGACACCCTTCTTAACTAATGCGTGGGATTATAATAATCAACTTTTGAGGATTATATCACACTCGTTTTGTCAGTACAATAGTATTTCAGAAATGTTAATATTTTATTCAGGAAAGGTTTGGAATCATGTATGTAAATATAATCTTTTTATAAAATAGTTGATAGACTGTCCATCTTTGTGTATAGTATAAAGGCAGACTTTTATTATGAAAGGAATGGATGATGTTACAAAAATATATAACAGTGTTTTTTATTTCCATGGTTCCGCTTATTGAATTAAGGGGAGCGATTCCCTATTCTGCAGTAATGGGACTGCCTTTGGTTCAGTCTTATATAATTGCAATAATCGGAAACATGCTTCCCGTACCCATTATCTATCTGTTTGCCAGAAAAGTTTTGGAGTGGGGAGTAGATAAGCCGGTAATAGGCGGTTTTTTTACCTGGTGTCTGGAAAAAGGAAAACGCGGCGGAGAAAAACTGCAGGCGAAAGCCGGAAGGGGATTGTTCATTGCTCTATTGATATTTGTTGGTATCCCACTTCCAGGCACCGGTGCCTGGACTGGCACATTGGCAGCCAGCCTGCTTGATATTGATTTTAAATCCAGTATTTTAGCTGTGATGGGTGGAGTTTTATTGGCAGGAATCATTATGGGACTTGCCAGTGCAGGTGTTCTTGGAGCGCTTCAGTCCATTGTATTTTAAAAAACTGGTAGGAAGAAGGGCAGAATGGAACGAAAGAATGAAGAAGGGCTGACGGAAAAAGAATTTCTTTTACAATACCGTCCGGGAGATTACGAACGCCCGTCGGTAACGGTGGATATGCTGATATTTGCATATGACCAGGAAGAATCAAAGACAGATATTCTTCTCATTAAACGGAAAAACCACCCCTGCATCGGTCAGTGGGCGATTCCGGGAGGATTTGTTAACATGGATGAATCCCTGGAGGAGGCAGCAGCCAGAGAACTGTTTGAAGAAACCGGATTAAAGGGAATCTATATGGAACAGCTTTATACCTGGGGAAGTGTAAAAAGAGATCCCAGAACAAGAGTGATTTCCGTTTCTTATTTAGCGGCAGTTCCAAAGGAAGATTTAAACGTAGAGGCTGGTGACGATGCCGGCAAAGCGTGCTGGTTTGAGGTAAAGAAAAAGAAGCTTTCAGATCTTGAAAATGGAGCGACATATGCACTTACCATTGAGAACGAGGAAGAACATATATTTATCAGCTATCGGATTACGGAAACCTTTGAACGGGATGGCATGATGTGGAAGAGAGACATTGACATTGAACTTCTGCCTGCAATAGACATGCTTGACCAGGAGAAGCTGGCATTTGACCATGCGGAAATTTTAAATATTGCCATGGACAGGCTGGAAGAGCTGGAAAAAGAAGATTAATACAGTCGCTTTAGACGATGCATCACTTTTATGAGTGGTGCATTTTTGATTTGTAAGAAAATTTTAAGCGGTAATTACTGGATTTTATGTTATACTGATGGAAGAACGAACTGGTAGAAAAATACAGGAGATAATTGGCTATGACAAAAAAAACTTGCAGATTAATCAGTCTTATCATTGGCTTTTCCATGTTGGCATCAACTGTTGCTTATGCAACCGATATACCTACGGTTTCGCCCTTCCCGGCTTCCACGCAGGAGGCCAGGGCGGCATCTGGTCCAGGTGCTTCTAAAAGCGGACAGGCAGATCAGAACCAAGACAGCAATAAAACCGCAGCGGATTCCACAGCTACCACCACAGCGGGCACTACAGCAGCCTCCACAGCCACCACTACAGTAAACGTGCCCCAGATCACTTCTGAGGGAGCTGTGCTAATGGATGCCGATACCGGAGCACTTCTTTATTCTAAAAACAGTGAGACGAAGTATTATCCGGCCAGCATTACCAAACTGATGACTGCGCTTTTAGTGGCAGAGCGGACGAACCTTTCAGATACTGTTACCTTTTCCAAGGCAGCTACTACCAATCTGGAAGCAGGGGCGGTTACCTTAAATATGACAGAAGGTGATAAGCTGACGGTGGAGCAGAGTCTCTATGGTCTTATGCTTAAGTCAGCCAATGATGTGGCCAATGGTCTTGCTGAGCATGTATCCGGCAGCGTCGGCTCCTTTGCCCAGCTGATGAATGCCAAAGCCAGAGAACTTGGCTGTACCAATACAAATTTTGTCAATCCCAACGGTCTTAATAATTCCAATCATTATACAACACCCCATGATATGGCGCTGATTGCAAAAGCAGCTTTTCAAAATGGTGTGGTTAGAAAAGTGTGCTCTACTGTCCGCTACCAGATTCCGGCCACGAAGAAAGCGGGAGCCAGAACGGTAACCATGGGGCATAAGATGATCAATTCTTCCGACTCCCGTTATTACCCTGGAGTGATAGGAGGAAAGACCGGCTTTACCTCTGCGGCTGGCAATACCCTGGTAACTTATGCAGAGAAGAATGGATCACGCTTAATTGTAGTAATTATGAAAAGCAAGTCCACCCATTATAATGATACCAAAGCGCTTTTGGATTATGGTTTTGCCTTAAAGGGGTCAGGCGGCAGCAGTATAAAAGCCAATGCTTCCTCCGGCTGGGTGCAGTCAGGGGATCAGTGGTTTTATTACCGGGAAGATGGAACCAAGGCATGTAATTACTGGGTGAAAACCAAGGAGAAGTGGTATTATCTTGGCAGTGACGGCGCCATGTTAAAGGATACGGTAACACCCGATGGTTACCGCCTGGACGGAGCTGGTGTCTGGATATCCTAAGAGGAACATAACATAGAAAAAAAGAGCCTTGCGGCTCTTTTTTTCTATGTTATGTTCCTCTGAAGGAAAAGCCTGTTATTTATTTTCCTCAGGGTCAGTATTACAGGTCACACTTGTTGCCTCGCAAATATCGGCCCGATATTCCATAATTTCATCTACGCTGCAGTCTAAAATTCTGCACAGCATATCAATTGTATGAGTAGATACGAAATTGTTTTTCTTAAGCCGTCCGATTTGCCCGGCGCTGACCTTGCAATATTTGATCAGATGATACTGGCTGACGTTTTTCTTTTTCATGGTTTCCCACAGTCTGTCATAAACAATCATGGTTAGTCACCTCACACTCTTATTAAACCGTGATTATCCAGTATTGCATATTATCCATAATTGGTTTTCATTATACATAAGGGGAAGGTAAAAGAGAAAGCCTTTTACTTGACGGGGACAGGTTCTTCATTGTATGATGGAGGGACAGCAAAAGAAGGAATGAGAGAAGATGAGGTATAAACAGATGTGGTTTGCTGCCGGAGTTTTTTGTGCTGCTGCAGGCGCAGTATCCTTACTGCGTTCTGAATACGAAAGAGAACAGCTTTCCGTTGAGAGAACTGTTATTAAAAGCAGTAAGATCGGAAAAAACTTGAGGCTTGTATTCCTTTCGGATCTTCACAGTCGTTGCTTCGGAGAAGACAATAAAAGACTTCTTAAGGCGATTGACCATGTGAATCCGGATGTAGTGCTTGTCGGCGGTGATATGATGGTTGTAAAGAAGACAGCAGATACCGCGGTCAGTTTAAAACTGATGGAGAAGCTGACAAATCGTTATCCGGTTTTTTACGGAAACGGAAATCACGAAAATCGGATGGACCGGGAACGGGAGGTCTATGGTGATCAGTATGATACGTATGAAAACAGCTTAAAGAAGCTTGGAGTGATTGTATTAAGTGACCGGACGGAATTATACCGGAAGGATATTGCCATTACAGGTGTGGATTTAAAAGAAGGCTGTTATAAGGATTTTGTTCCTGAGCGCCTTCTTCCCGAAGAACTGGAGCAAAAAGCAGGGAAGGCAGTAGATGAACGGTTTCAGATACTATTGTCCCATTCCCCCCTTTATTTTAACACTTACCGGGACTGGGGCGCTGATTTAACCCTTTCCGGTCATTTTCACGGAGGAACCATACGCCTTCCGTTTCTGGGAGGAGTGATGACTCCCCAGTACCAGTTTTTTAATCCTTACTGTGGAGGTACGTTTCAAAATGATGAAAAATATATGATAGTAAGCAGAGGCCTTGGAACCCACTCCATTAATATCCGGCTGAATAACAAACCCCAGCTGGTAGTTGTGGATTTAAAACCCAAATCCTCAAATTGAACCTTCCATATATTTACAGATCGGTCTCAATTTGGTATACTGCTTTTTGGTATGTTTTAATCTGCTTTGGAGGAAGATATGGGAATCTCTTATAAATTGGATAATTTTGAAGGACCGCTTGATCTGCTTCTTCACTTGATTGATAAAAATAAAGTGAATATCTATGACATTCCCATTGTGATAATTACGGAACAGTATTTAGATTACATGAATCATATGGAGACCGAGGATCTAAATATCGTCAGTGAATTTTTAGTCATGGCGGCAACTCTCATTGACATTAAGGCACGTATGCTTCTTCCCAAAGAGGTCAATGAAGAAGGGGAGGAAGAAGATCCAAGGGCAGAACTTGTTGCCCGCCTTCTGGAGTACAAATATTTTAAATATATGGCATCGGAATTAAAAGACAGGGAAGTTGGAGCAGACCGCCTGTTTTTTAAGACGCCTACCGTGCCTGCCGAGGTGGCAAAATATGAGCCGCCAGTAGATTTGGACAAGCTCCTTGACGGGCTTACCCTGGCAAAGCTGCAGGAAATTTTCCGTGCGGTGACAAAACGGACAGAAGACAGGGTGGATCCCATCAGAAGCCGGTTTGGTAATATCCGTAAGGAAGCGGTAAGCCTGGAAGATAAGATAAAATCAGTGATGGATTTTGCCAGGCGAAACCGGAGGTTTTCCTTTCGCAGAATGCTTGAGGGACAGCCTGACAAGATAGAAGTAGTGGTCACTTTTTTAGCGCTTCTGGAACTCATGAAGATCGGCAAGATCACCCTGACCCAGGAGCATTTATTTGATGATATGATGATTGAAACCCTGGAGCCGGAAGGCGAGGAAGGGGAACTGGATTTATCGGATCTGGGAGAGGAAGAAAAAGTTAATGGATAAAGTAACTCTGACAGCAGACGGGTCAGCAAAGAGCGCGAAAGAAGAAAAGAAATGGGAAGCGGTCATTGAGGCAGTTCTTTTTACCATGGGTAATTCGGTGGAACTTAGCAGGCTGGCTGCAGCCATCGAGCAGGATGAGGAAACTGCCAGGGAAGCAGTTCTTCGTCTGATGAAGCGGTATGAGACAGGGAAAAAGGGAATGCAGATCATTGCACTGGAAAACAGCTATCAGATGTGTACCCGCTCGGAATACTATGAGAACTTAATCCGTGTTGCCTGCGCTCCGAAAAAGCAGGTATTATCGGAAGTGGTTCTGGAGACACTTTCCATCATTGCATACAAACAGCCGGTTACAAAGCTTGAGATTGAAAAGATCCGTGGAGTAAAATCCGATCATGCGGTAAACAAACTGGTAGAATATAATCTGGTGTATGAGGTTGGAAGGCTGGATGCACCTGGACGCCCGGCACTTTTTGCAACAACAGAAGAATTTTTAAGAAGATTTGGCATTGGCTCCACTCAGAATTTACCGGCTGCAGATCCTTTGGTAACAGCGGAGATTCGTATGGAAGTGGAAGAAGAACTTTCCGGAAGTGGAATACTGCTTACGGAGGAAGAAAACAACGACGACGACAGGCATCAGGAGGACATACAGTGACAGCAAACATTAAAATTAAATACTTTACAGACGAAATAGAAAGACTGAGATACATAGATGGCAAATCCGACTGGATTGATTTGCGGGCGGCGAAGGAAGTGGAGTTAAAAGCAGGTGAATTTAAACTGATCCCTCTTGGCATTGCCATGGAACTTCCTGCCGGCTACGAAGCCCATGTGGTTCCAAGAAGCAGTACCTATAAAAATTATGGCATTATTCAGACCAACAGCATGGGAATTATTGATGAGACTTACTGCGGGGACAATGACCAGTGGTTTTTCCCGGCTTATGCACTTCGGGATACCGTGATCCGTGTCAATGACCGGATCTGCCAGTTTCGTATTATGGAGCATCAGCCAGCCATCTGTTTTGAGGCTGTTGACTCGTTAGATCATGAAGACAGAGGCGGACACGGCAGCACTGGAATACAATAACATTTATAGTTTTGTTAAAGTTGGAGATATTAAAATGAAAAGAAAAACCGGATATGGAACACTTTTAATTGTTCTGACCCTGATTCTTACCATGTCAGCGGGCTGCGGCAAAAAAGAGAATCGGTACACTTACCGGGCTGATGGAATTAAGGCTCTGGGTGAAGGTAATTACAAAGACGCCATACAGTCATTTGACCAGGCAATTGATTCGAAAAAGGGTCTGGTAGGAAAATTTGATATGGATGTATTAAAATACAGGGCAGAAGCAGAGTATTTATCCGGTGATTATGAGGCGGCTGTAGGAACCTATGACATCCTGATCAAGGTAGATGGGGATAAACCGGAGTATTATAATATGCGGAGTGCTTCAAAAGCTGGTGCAGGAGATGATGACGGAGCCATTGCTGATTATAACCGAAGCAATGAACTTGATCCCAATGGCAAGGCCCCGGGAAGAACGAATGCTCTTATGGCAGCTGGTGCAGCTATGGAAAAAGCAGGATCAGCATCGGATGCCATGACGCTCTATGAAAGTGCTGCAGCTGGAGGAGAGGCCGGACCCATGATCTACAACCGAATGGGCTTGTGCAAAATGGCACAAAAAGACTGGGATGGAGCCCTGGAATCCTTCCAGAAAGGACTGTCAGCACCTGAAGCCAATGGTGTACCGGAGCTGTTATTTAACATTGCCGTAGTTTATGAACGAAAGGGAGAGTTTAAGAAAGCACTGGATACCATGGAACAGTATGTTTCAGCGCATGGGCCAGATGAGGAAGCACAACGGGAAATTACATTTTTGGAATCTAGATAGTTTGGAGAGGGAATGGCAGAACTGATCGAGTTAAAAGAGATAGAAGAAAAGGTTATTTTAACAGCAGTGAGTACGGGAGACGGCACAGATGTAAGTGCCTCCTTAGATGAGCTGGAAGAGCTGGTTAAAACAGCTGGGGCTGTTACTGTGGATAAGGTCATACAGAACAGGGAGAGGATTCATCCGGGAACTTATCTGGGAAAAGGTAAGATTGATGAGATCCGGGAGAGAGCCTTCCAACTTGGAGCAACGGGAGTGGTGTGTGACGATGAACTTTCCCCTGCCCAGATGCGCAATTTAGAGGATGCACTGCAAATTAAGGTAATGGACCGCACCATGGTGATTCTTGATATATTTGCAGCAAGAGCTACCACAAGAGAAGGTAAGATACAGGTGGAGCTTGCCCAGTTAAAGTACCGTTCTGCAAGGCTGGTGGGACTAAGAAGTTCCTTATCAAGGCTGGGCGGAGGAATCGGTACCAGAGGACCGGGCGAGAAGAAGCTTGAGATAGACCGAAGACTGATTCATGACCGGATCAGTGTTTTAAAGTCTGATTTAGAGGATGTGAAGCGTCACAGAGAGGTGGCCAGACAGCAGAGAGATAAAAATCATATGCCTGTAGCTGCAATTGTGGGTTATACCAATGCTGGAAAATCCACATTGTTAAACCGTATGACTGATGCCGGGATCTTGGCGGAGGACAAGCTGTTTGCTACGCTGGATCCAACCACAAGGAATTTAAGCCTGCCAGGCGGTCAGCAGATTTTATTGACCGATACGGTAGGATTTATAAGAAAACTGCCTCATCATCTGATTGAAGCGTTTAAAAGTACGCTGGAAGAAGCCAAATACAGTGATATTATTCTTCATGTGGTGGACTGTTCCAACCCACAGATGGAGATCCAGATGCATGTGGTTTACGAGACGTTACGGGAGTTAGGGGTTACAGACAAGGTGATGGTTACGGTATTTAATAAGATCGATGCTGCCGAACCTGATAACACGCTTAAAGATTTCTCTTCGGATTTTCAGGTGCGGATTTCTGCGCGTACAGGGGAAGGGATTGATGAGCTGGAGAACCTTTTGGAATCCATTCTTAGAAGCAGAAGAATATATCTGGAAAAAGTCTACTCTTACAAAGATGCTGGTAAGATCCAGCAGATCCGTAAATACGGTCAGCTTTTAAAAGAAGAATACTTAGAAGATGGAATACTGGTCAACGCTTACGTGCCCGCAGAATTATTTGCTGGTCTGGCAGAAAACCGGGAATTTATTGACGAATGACAAAAACACAATATCTAGAATTTTGGACAAAAACAAAATCTAGATATTGTGTTTTCTTTTTTGTTCTGCTATAATACATCTGTGTGCTAAAAAAGTCATAACGGTTTTTGTGAAAGGAGTAAAGGTTTAATGATCCAGGTAGTGAAAAGAGATGGGGAAGAAGCTGAATTTAGTTTGGGGAAGATCACGGAAGCCATTAAAAAAGCGTTTAAGGCAACCGGAAAGGAGTACAATAACGAAATTTTAGAGCTTCTGTCTCTGCGTGTGACGGCAGATTTTCAGGAGAAGATGAATGAAGGTATGATTACAGTGGAACAGATCCAGGACAGTGTGGAACATGTACTGGAACATGCAGGATATACAGATGTGGCAAAAGCCTACATATTATATAGAAAACAACGGGAAAAGATACGGAATATGAAGAACACCATTCTGGATTATAAAGATGTGGTGAACAGCTATGTAAAAGTTGAGGACTGGCGTGTAAAAGAGAACTCAACCGTTACGTACTCTGTAGGAGGACTGATCCTAAGCAACTCCGGTGCAGTGACGGCTAATTACTGGCTGTCAGAGATCTATGATCATGAGATAGCAGAAGCCCACAGGAATGCAGACATTCATATCCATGACTTATCCATGCTAACCGGTTACTGTGCAGGCTGGTCGTTAAAACAGCTGCTTTTAGAGGGTCTGGGAGGAATTTCTGGAAAAATCACTTCGTCTCCTGCAAAGCATTTATCCGTACTCTGCAACCAGATGGTTAACTTTCTTGGAATTATGCAGAATGAATGGGCAGGTGCTCAGGCATTTTCTTCCTTTGATACCTATCTGGCACCCTTTGTAAAGAGTGACCAGTTATCCTATCCGGAAGTAAAAAAGTGCATCGAGTCCTTTATCTATGGTGTGAATACCCCCAGCCGGTGGGGCACCCAGGCACCATTTTCCAATATCACTCTGGACTGGACCGTTCCTTCTGATATGGCTGAATTAAATGCCATTGTGGGCGGAAAAGAGATGGCTTTTAAATATAAAGACTGTAAAAAAGAGATGGATATGGTCAATAAGGCTTTTATCGAAACCATGATCGAAGGGGATGCCAACGGAAGAGGTTTTCAGTACCCGATTCCCACTTATTCCATCACCAGAGATTTTGACTGGAGTGACACAGAGAACAACCGCCTGTTGTTTGAGATGACCTCCAAATACGGAACACCTTATTTCTCCAATTACATCAACAGCGATATGGAACCAAGCGATGTAAGAAGTATGTGCTGCCGTCTCAGACTGGATCTAAGAGAATTAAGAAGAAAGACCGGAGGCTTCTTCGGATCAGGAGAGAGTACAGGTTCTGTTGGCGTAGTTACCATTAATATGCCAAGGATCGCTTATCTGGCAAAAGATGAAGCAGATTTTTATAAACGATTAAACCGTATGATGGATGTGTCGGCAAGATCCTTAAAGACCAAGAGAGAAGTGATTACAAAGCTTTTGGATCAGGGACTCTATCCAT
>SVDT01000052.1 GCA_015057775.1 Paenibacillaceae bacterium
CTTCTTCCGTTCCAGCTCATGTAGAGATGATGGGTCTGATCGGTATGGGTAACAACCCTATGGTTGGAGCTACCGTGGCTGTGGCTGTTGGTATTGAAGAGGCTGCTAACGCAGGTAAATTCTAATGATAAAACCTTGATTTTTCAAGGGAAAATACCATTTGATATAGAAAAGAGGAGATCGCTTTGGGCGGCTCCTCTTTTTGCATGGATGGGCTGAAAAAATGCTTTTGTCTACCGCCTATCTACCAGAATTATAAGCGATAGATGTCTTAACATTGCTGCAAGCAATAATTATATATAGGAAAGCTCAATTTTGACATTTCAGTTTCAGAAATAGTAAAATAGTGCTAAATTTGTTTGGTAAGGTTACCAATTGCCCCGACTTATATAAGATGATAATATAAATGCATTCTAAAACATAAATCAAGTGCCGAAATCCCAGAATACTATAATCGATTATAATTAAAAATTTATAAGTCATTTGTTAAACTCAGATGGCTTTCTTTTCTGCACTTTATTTATTGATTTGGAATAATTATAACAACGATAATTATAAAAAATAAATTTTGGAGGGACATTAATATGAGTAAAAAAAGCAAATTATTAAGTCTTATAATTCTATTATTTACAGTAATAACATCTTATTCTTCCATTGGTTTTGCCGCAGTGACTAAACAATTAGATTTATCTGATTGGAAGAGTGTCCTAGTAACAAATTCTAGCGATAATCAACCTAAATGGGAATTAGACTCTTCTAAAACTTCAGTAACACAAACGATTAATGGTAGACCATCAGCCTTTGTTAGTAATATTGAGTGCAATAATTCTATAATACAAGGAAATTTTAGTGTTAATAATAATTCAGACGATGATTACATAGGTTTTGTTTTTGGATACAAAGATATAGGTCATTATTATTTGTTTGATTGGAAACAATTAGATCAAGACGTTGCAAGAAAAGGAATGAACGTTAAACTTATAAATACTGATAATTCGGTTAGTGATACTGAGTTGTGGCCATCATC
Organism: Paenibacillaceae bacterium; assembly: GCA_015057775.1. GTDB lineage: Bacteria > Bacillota > Clostridia > Lachnospirales > Lachnospiraceae > Lacrimispora. Next base: position 1,028 of record SVDT01000052.1, read on the forward strand.
AGGAAGTAATAATAAAGTTAAATCATTGTATCATAATAATATTGGATATAAGCACAATATTGTATATAATTTTAATTTAAATTTTACAGGTGAGGGAAGTTTTAATATCGTTATAAAGGAGGGAGATAAAGTTTTAGATAATATAACGATTAAAGATAGCACGTATACATCAGGTAAATTTGGATTTTATAATTATTCTCAGGGTATGGTTAAATATAGTGGTTTTACAATGGAAGAATTAACAACAGCTTTAAAATCCAATGGCGGCGATTCTAAAGTAAACCTAACGTGGGACGCAGTTACCGACGCAACAAGCTATACAGTTAAACGTTCAACAACTCCGGGAGGTCCATATACACCAATAGCAACCGATGTAAAAGATACTATGTATATAGATACAGATGTTTCTAACGGAACTACATACTATTATATAATAACTGCAATCGTTGCTGGCAGGGGAAGTGGTAATTCTAATGAAGCCTCTGCTACTCCAGATGCATCTCAAACACCCACAACCGAAGCTAAACTTAAAGTAGTTTTAGAAGTATCTGAAGCTCTCCGGTTAAGTGTAGATGATGATTTAAATATTAATACGCAAATGGCATGGACATCTTCAGAACCAACGGTTGCTACAGTAAATGAAAAAGGCATTGTAACAGCTTTAACACCTGGTAATACAGTCATAACAGTTAAGAGTACAGACGGATCCTATACGGACTACATAAACGTATTAGTCGTAGAAAATGCAGACGATTACAGACTTGCTATTGATTTAAAAGTTGGAGAAACAGCTAGACTAACAGCAGATGATTTTACTAACACAGCAAATTTCACATGGGCTCCTATGGATTCATCAATAGCCAATGTGACCAGTAAAGGCAAAGTTACAGCACTGAGTAAAGGATTGGTTTTAATTAGTGCCAAGGATGCAGAAGGAAACATCATTGGTCGTGTTTATGTAAGAGTAAGGGAATAGTTTATACAAGATTTGATAAAGAAAAAGAGGAGTTCGCTTTGCGGCTCCTCTTTTTACATCTATTTATCCAGAAGTTTTGAGAGTTTCTGATCAATACTTGCCAGAATTTTTATTATCTGCTTCTCACTATTATCACAATCGGTGTAGATGCCTGAATAAGGATCCTCTTCACAACTCTCACCATAAGTACCATATTGTTTGCATAAATTGTAATTGCTACATTTAGTCTCTGACATACTAACAGTTCCCCTTTGAATGTATTTGGCTCTGATTGAACCTATATATGTAGTATAATGTATATGAGAAATTTTTACAATAACATATGGGAGCAACAGTCATTAATCAGGTATCGATTTCATTAACCAATTTAGATGTGTTTCACGATGCTTCAAACGTTCTCGCTTTGATATGGGAATGAATTGTTTGGTTGTTAGAAAGAAACCAAAATTATTATACTCTTCGATAAAATTCATATTAACCAGATAGCTTTTATGACACCGGATAAATCCTTCTTTTTTTAATCTCTCTTCCAATTCACTTAATGATATTGAACTTGTAATTGTTTTTTGTCTTGTATAAATAATACAGGTTTTATTAAACACTTCAATATAGATAATATCCTTAAGAGGTATATTCATTGTCATATAATCTGAACGGATTTGAATTTTCTTGTAAATATAATTTATATTTTTTAAACTTTTATCAAGAGATGCTTCTAATTCTTTGGTTTGAATTGGCTTAAGAAAATATCCATCCGCTTGCATTTTATAAGCTTCTGCTGCATACTGGGGACTGTTGGAAGTAAAGAATATAATACTATCCCGATTCATTTCACGAATTTTAAGTCCTATTTCTAAACCATTTTGCTCGCTTTCTGATAAGTTAATAAAACAACATGGGAGTTTTTCACATTGGAAATTTACACGTTCAAACATTTTTTGATGAAATGAAAACTCACGTAATGAAAAATTAATCAGTCGATTTTGGAAATATCTTTCTAAAGAAACGATCAATTGATTTCTGTCTGTAGTAATTGAATCTAAAATTACAAGTTTCATCATAATCCCCTATTTTTCTACCCTGATGTAACAAATATACCATAATTATGTTGAATTGCAAATGTTTTATTGATTTTTACACCATAAACATGCATTATGCGACAAAACCATTGACTGGAATTATATATTATAATAAACTTTACCAGGACTCGGTATTAATATAAAAGTAGTACTGAGTGAATCAAATTAATTACAAAAAAAGGGAGTGGAAGTTATGAAGAAGAGGTTATCAATTTTACTTGCAATTTTAATGATGCTTGGGGCTATGCTGGTAGGCTGTGGAGCAAAAAATGATTCTGTCTACGTAGGAACTACCTGGACTTTAAATTCAGTGGAAGCTGAGGGAATCGTACTTGAAGGGGAACTGTTAGCCAGTGCTATGGATGCAGCTACCATTAAATTTGACGCAAAAAAAGTAACACTTAATTTTGGTACTGAGAATGGAGAGGGTACCTGGTCAGAAAAAGACAATGTTATTACTATAAAATCTGATGGAGAAGTCATTGAATGTCCGATCACAGATTCAAAACTGCTTTTCGAGTTAGAAGGCACTAAAATGTATTTCGTAAAAGATGAAAAAGCAGAAAAATAAGATAATATAAGCACAAAATTACAACGCTCTCTGATCGATAGAGAGCGTTTTTTTTATGGTAAAACTAATTATATGGTACAACTCAATTATATGGTTCTTTCTAAGCCGCAAACACATGTCTTTTCATGACCTTCATTTATTCTTTTGCAAATAGGACACTTCCAGGCATCGTATAAATTCCATTCATCTGATTCAGTGTTAACATTGATATTAATAGATTCCTGCATGGTAATGGGGGTCTTAATCTTTGGAGTTAAAGGTAATGGCGAGTGAGGTGGGGTAAATGAAAGGCTGGTAAGAGTGTTACCACCTGGTTCTCGCTTTTACACTTATTGCTCCTCATCAATCCCCATACACCGTTTATACCTTGCATCAGCCTCCTGCCAGTTAACCACATGGAACCAGTCTTCGATGTATGCAGCCCGGTCATTATAACGCTGCAGAAAATAAGCATGCTCCCAGACGTCCATGGCAGAGATCACACAAAAGCCAAAGGAGATAGGAGTATTCTGGTTGGGAGTGGTTACGATTGATAGTGTTCCATTCTGGTCAACAACCAGCCATGCATATCCCGATCCGAAAACAGAAAGTGCTTTTCTTTTATATTCATTAAAAAAATTCTCTATTGTTCCAAAATCTCTTAATATAATGGGATATAGTGTTTCGGCCTGTGAACGCTCCTGGGAATTAATCATGCCATTAAAGTAGATAATATGATTGTAAACGCCGCCGCCGTAGTTGATGATAGATTGTCGGATCTCCTCGGGAAGGCTTTCCGTATTTGTAAGAAGCTCTTCCAAAGAAAGATTCTGCAGCTCCGGATAATCCCGCAGGATGGTGTTTAGTTCCACTACATATCGTTGAAGCTGCCTGTCGTGGTGAATGTACATGGTCTGAGTGTCGATATAAGGTTCAAGTGAGTCGTATGCATAGGGAAGCGGTGGATTCACAAATGGATAATGTTCGTTCATGGGCAGATTTTTCCTTTTGCATTTTTGTATATATATATTCCAAAGCCAATGAGATATGATGGATAAGCAAGGAATAAAAAAATAGTGTGCAGGTAGAAAATCTGTTGTATAATAACAAAAGATGAGAAGCAGAAAAAGTGGGAAAAGGAGAGGTGCAGCTATGTGTGGAGTGTGTGACCGGATACAGCTTATTAAAGAAGGCAGAAATCCTTATTTTGTAAAGGAATTGGAGACTGGATATGTGGTGCTGGGGGATCACCAGAGATTTCAGGGTTATACTGTTTTTTTATGTAAGGAACATGCGTCGGAGCTTCATTTTCTGGAAAAGGAATTTAAAAACCGGTTTTTGCAGGAGATGGCTTTGACTGCAGAGGCAGTTTACCGGGCTTTTGGACCGGATAAACTGAATTATGAATTATTGGGAAGCGGTAATTTTACACATATGCACTGGCATTTTTATCCCAGAACCATTGGTGATACACCATCTCCTGGTCCTGTCTGGAAGCTGCCAGTGGAAGAACTTTACAATGATAAGTATCTGCCGGGAGATGAAACTCTCTTCCTTATGAAAGAAAAACTGAATGAGGAACTGGAGAAACTTCTGGCCCAACAGGACTAATCTTATCATTGAGAATCCGTTATAGATTTTGCCTATAACCAGATCATAGTTATAAATATTAACACAGGATTAGAAAATTCGGTATAATACCACTTAACAAGAACATGCGAAACAGCATTTTACCCCACAGGAGGATACGAATATGAGCAAGAAGACCAGAGGAGAAAGAAATCTTAAATTTGAGACATTGCAGTTACACGTTGGCCAGGAGCAGGCAGATTCCGTGACAGATGCCAGAGCAGTACCTATTTATCAGAGTTCTTCCTACGTGTTCCATAACAGCGATCATGCTGCTGCAAGGTTTAATTTAACAGATGCAGGAAATATTTATGGCAGACTGACCAATCCCACCCAGGATGTGTTTGAACGGAGAATTGCAGCATTAGAAGGCGGTGTGGCAGCACTGGCTACGGCTTCCGGAGCGGCAGCAGTAACTTATTCCATCGAAAACCTTGCAAAGAACGGAGATCACGTAGTCGCAGCAAAGAATATCTATGGAGGCACTTACAACCTGCTGGAGCATACTCTTCCTGATTATGGAATTACCACTACCTTTGTGGATCCATTCAATTATGAAGAAGTGGAGAATGCCATTCAGGAAAATACCAAGCTGATTTTCATCGAAACTCTGGGGAATCCTAATTCCGATGTGGTTGATATTGAACAGTTTGCAAAGATTGCACACGAACATAAAATTCCGCTTGTTGTAGACAATACATTTGCAACCCCTTATCTGGTAAGACCCATCGAATACGGTGCTGATATCGTGGTACATTCTGCTACAAAATTCATTGGCGGACATGGAACCAGCATTGGTGGTGTAATTGTTGACGGCGGTAAATTTGACTGGGAGGCATCTGGAAAATTCCCTTCACTCACAGATCCAAACCCAAGTTACCATGGAGTCAGCTTCACAAAGGCAGCCGGTCCTGCGGCTTATGTGACAAAGATCCGGGCGATTTTACTTCGTGATACAGGAGCATGCTTATCTCCAATTCATGCATTTGTCTTCTTACAGGGACTTGAGACCTTATCCTTAAGAGTGGAGCGCCATGTGGAAAATGCGCTGAAAGTTGTGGAATATTTGAAAAATCACCCTCAGGTTGAAAAGGTTCATCACCCATCTATTTCCGATGATGAGAGTCAGAAGGAATTATATGCCAAATATTTCCCCAATGGAGGTGGTTCCATCTTCACCTTCGAAATCAAGGGAGATGCAAGAAAAGCAAAGGACTTTATTGACCAGCTGGAATTATTCTCTCTTCTTGCCAATGTTGCAGATGTGAAGTCTCTGGTGATTCATCCTGCATCAACCACTCATTCACAGATGACAGAAGAGGAACTTGAAAATTCCGGAATTAAGCCCAACACCATCCGTCTTTCTATCGGAACAGAACATGCATCTGACATTATTGAAGATCTGGAAGAAGCATTTCAGGCGGTTAAATAACTGAATCAGATTATATGCAGGCTGCCATAGGTTCTATGGCAGCTTTTGTGCAGGCAGAATAAAAGGAGGACTTATGACATTACAGCAGCTTCGTTATGCCATTTGCATCGCAAACCAGAAATCCATGAATAAAGCGGCGGCGGAGTTATTTATTACCCAGCCCAGCTTATCCAGTACAATAAGGGATTTAGAAGAAGAAATTGGTCTTCAGCTGTTTTTGCGGTCTAACCGGGGAATTGTAATTACGCCGGAAGGGGAAGAGTTTTTAGGATACGCAAGACAGATGCTGGAGCAGTACCGTCAGATGGAAGAACGGTTTGTGAAAAAAGAAAAATTCAAGAAAAAATTCAGTGTCTCCATGCAGCATTATACCTTTGCAGTGCAGGCATTTATTCATATGGCAAAAGAATTCGGAATGGATGATTATGAATTTGCGGTTCACGAAACCAGAACATATGACGTAATTGAGTATGTGAAAAATCAGAAGAGTGAACTGGGGATTCTTTATCTCAATGAATTTAATCAGAAATCAATGGAAAAGCTGATTCATGACAGCGATCTTGAATTTACAGAGCTGTTCCAGTGCAAGATCTATGTATATCTATGGAAAGGAAGCCCTTTGGCACAAAAGAATCTGATTGAATTTGAGGATCTAAAAAATTATCCCTGTCTTTCTTTTGAACAGGGAACGAACAATGCGTTTTATCTTGCAGAAGAAGTATTCAGTACCTATGAATACAAGCAGATTATTAAGGCAGATGACAGAGCTACACTGCTTAATTTAATGGTGGGATTAAATGGCTATACCCTTTGTTCCGGTATTATATGCGAGGATTTAAATGGAGATGAATACTGTGCTATTCCTCTTAATACCAGCGACCGGATGCGGATTGGTTACATTAAAAAGAGAAAAATGCCCCTCAGTATTCTGGGAGAAAAATATATTGCGGAATTGAAAAAATTTGAGAAACAGGTTCTGTAAGAGCAAGAAAACAGTTTGCTGTTGTTATAGAAATAATAAATAGCAGGCTATTGTTTTTCAATCATACCGCTACTGTCTGTGGGGCTGATATACTGTTATATAAGAATCACGATAAAGAATAGAAAGCGGTGACTTAACATGGAATATGGAATTTCAACAAAATGTTTATATGGTGACGGGAAAGAAATTACGGTGGATCAATCAGGAGCGATCAGCTTCCCCATTTATCAGACTGCCACATTTGCACATAAAGGAGTAGGAGAAGGGACCGGATACGATTACAGCCGTCTGCAGAACCCAACCAGAGAGCATTTGGAAAATATTGTAGCCTCTTTGGAAGGCGGTGTCGATGCTCTGGCTTTTTCCAGCGGAATGGCAGCAATTACAGCACTTATGGAACTGTATGCACCGGGTGACCACATTATTACAGACTGCGATTTGTACGGAGGCAGCATCCGATTGTTTGACAATATCAGCAAGAAAAACGGTATCTTAATTGATTCCGTAGATTGCTCCGGTTCCTCCTATGAGAAAGTAGAAGAACTGATCAGGGAAAACACAAAAGCTGTTTTTGTTGAAACCCCTACCAATCCCATGATGAATGTAACCGACATTGAAGAGCTTGCTAAAATTACCAAAAAGCATGGGATTCTTCTGATTGTGGATAATACATTTATGTCTCCCTACTTCCAAAATCCGTTAAAACTGGGCGCAGACCTGGTGGTACACAGCGGAACCAAATACCTGGGAGGACATAACGATACCATAGCCGGATTTCTTGTTACTTCATCAGCGGAAATAGCAGAAAGACTGCGGTTTATCATAAAAACAGTGGGCTCAGGTCTGGCTCCCTTTGACAGCTGGCTCATTTTACGGGGAATCAAGACATTGGCGATTCGTATGAACCAGGCAGAGAAGAATGCCAAAAATCTGGTGGACTGGCTTAAGAATGAGAAAAAAGTTAAGAAAATCTATTATCCTGGTCTTACAGATCATCCCGGACACGAAGTCTGTAAAAAGCAGGCGAGAGGCTTTGGCTGTATGGTGACCTTTGAGGTGGAATCAAAGGAGCTTGCCCATAGTATACTAAAGAATGTACGACTGATCCGGTTTGCAGAGAGCCTTGGAGGTGTGGAAACTCTGATCACATATCCTATTACTCAGACACATGCAGATGTGCCGGCAGATATACTGGCTGCCAATGGAATCACAGACCGGATCTTAAGACTTTCGGTGGGAATAGAGGATGTACAGGATTTAATAAATGAATTGGAGCGGGTATTTCATGAGTAAAGAACGAATTGATTTTGATGAACGGATAGACAGAAAAAATACAAGCTGTATCAAATACGACTTTGCAGTTCAGAGGGGTAAACCAGAAGGAATCCTGCCGCTCTGGGTAGCAGATATGGATTTCAAAGCACCCCAGCCTGTGCTTGATGCATTAAAAGACCGTGTGGAACATGGGATTTTCGGCTACAGTGAGGGAAAAGAGGAGTACTTTGAGGCAGTACAGGACTGGATGAAACGCCGTCATGGCTGGAGTGTTGAGAGAAACTGGCTGGTAAAAACACCAGGTGTGGTTTTCGCACTTGCCATGGCAGTGAAAGCATACACAAAACCGGGAGACGGTGTCATGATACAGCAGCCTGTTTATTATCCCTTTAGTGAAGTGATAGAAGATAACGGCAGAAAGATCATTGATAATACCTTATATCTAGGTGAAGACGGGATCTATCATATGGATCTTAAAGATTTTGAAAAAAAGGCGGTGGAAAATCAGGTAAAACTGTATTTCCTTTGCAGTCCCCATAATCCGGTGGGAAGAGTATGGACAAGAGAAGAGCTGACTCAGCTTGGTGAGATCTGTGAGCGCCTTGATATCATTGTTGTAAGCGATGAGATACATCAGGACTTTGTGTTTAAGGGTGAGCATCAGGTGTTTGCAGCGATTAATGAGAAGCTTAAGAACAGAACCATTACCTGCACCGCCCCCAGTAAGACGTTTAATGTGGCGGGGCTGCAGATTTCCAATATTTTTATTTCCAATCCGGAACTAAAGCATAAGTTCAAAAAAGAAATTGCAGCTGCCGGATACAGCCAGTTAAATGCATTAGGATTAACTGCCTGCGAGGCCGCATACCGGTATGGAGAAGACTGGCATGACCAGCTGATGGAATATTTAAAAGAAAATATCCGGTTTGTCCGTACTTATTTAGAAGACAATTTGCCGCAGATTAAACTGATTGAACCAGACGGGACTTATCTCATATGGCTGGATTTCAGGGCATTAGGCTTAAGTGAACAGGAACGGGAAGAGCTGATTGTGAAAAAGGCTGGTTTGTGGTTGGACAGTGGCGCAATGTTCGGTTCCATAGGAGAAGGTTTTGAACGGATTAACATAGCATGTCCCAGATCGATTATCATGGAAGCATTGGATCAATTAAAAATAGCGGTTAAAAATTTATAGAATCTCTGAAAAAAGGTATTGACACATTTCGCATTCTGCATTAATATAATTATAACATATAAACATATTAATGTTGTAGGTAGAAAGGTGGCGACTCAATATGAAAAATAACAGAGATCAGATTAACCGTAAGTGGAATCAGTATATATGTTGTTGCCAGGCTGTTTGTCATAGAAAAAAAACAGTTTTATTGGATTGCTCTTTCTAATGCCTGGCAGCATCGGATATGGGGGTATTTATTTATCCCATAAAAGATGAAAGCAGGTGCCTTAGAAGCAGCTGCTTCTTTATAATTTAAAAACAATAATAATGAAACAATAAAATGATAATATGGAGGATAAGGATATGGGATCAATTAAAGAAAGCGCAGTAGAACTTATTGGAGGAACACCGATACTGAAAATCAGCCGCTACAGTGCAGCAGAGGGTGTAGAAGGGGTTACGCTTCTGGCAAAGCTGGAATATTTAAATCCAGCCGGATCCGTAAAGGATCGTATTGCTTTAGCCATGATTGAAGATGCAGAGGAAAAAGGAATTTTAAAACCAGGAGCTACTATCATTGAACCAACTTCCGGTAACACAGGAATCGGTCTTGCAGCTGTAGCAGCGGCAAAGGGATACAAAACAATCCTGACTCTTCCTGATACCATGAGCGTGGAACGAAGAAATCTCTTAAAGGCCTATGGCGCAGAGCTGGTTCTCACAGAAGGTGCCAAGGGTATGAGAGGTGCTATAGAAAAAGCAGATGAATTAAAGGATACCATTGAAGGCTCCGTGATATTAGGACAGTTCGTAAATCCAGCCAACCCAAAAGTGCATAAAGAGACAACCGGACCGGAGATTTGGGAACAGACTGACGGAACCGTTGATATCTTTGTTGCAGGCGTGGGTACAGGCGGAACTGTTACAGGTGTTGGTGCATATTTAAAGGAAGAGAATCCTGATGTGCAGATCGTTGCAGTGGAACCGGCAAGCAGCCCCGTGCTTAGCGGTGGCAAACCAGGTCCTCATAAGATTCAGGGAATTGGTGCCGGATTTGTACCAGAGGTATTAAATACTGCAATTTATGATGAGGTAATTACTGTTGAAAATGAAGATGCTTTTAAAGAAGGCAAATCATTTGCAGTTACAGAAGGAATTCTGGTTGGTATTTCCTCAGGAGCTGCATTAAAGGCAGCGAAGCTTATTGCGGAAAGACCTGAAAACAAGGGAAAGACAATAGTTGTATTACTTCCTGATTCCGGTGACCGGTATTTATCAACACCATTATTCGCATAAAATAAAATTAAATAAAATACTATATTAAAAAACGGCTGGTTATAAGATATTCTTATTGCCAGTTGTTTTTTATACATATTACCTATTAACATACGTATATGGTATGATAATAACACGAAAGCAAGAATGAGATGGAAAGCAGGGAAAAAGTATGGTGATAGAAGATAAATTTGGTAAGGTAGCAACCAGTGAGGATGCACATGAAGTATCGGAAACAGGCGCTTTTGTAAGACAGGATAATTATTTTATCACTCCTTTTGGCAGTGGTGAAGGTGAACTTCCGGTTGAAGCCGGCAGATACCGGTTGATCTGGACGCCCCTTTGTCCCTGGGCCACAAGACAGATTATTGCACTGAAACTTTTGGGTCTGGAAGATGTAATCAGTGTTGGAACGGTGAGTCCGGTCAGGACAGAGAACGGCTGGGAATTTTCATTAGATGAGGGAAATGTGGATCCAGTGCTTAAAATTCGTTATCTGCCTGAGATTTACGCAGCAACCGATCCGGACTACGAAGGAAGAGCAACCGTTCCTGCAGTTGTAGATTTAAAAACACGGAAGGTGGTAAACAACGATTATCACCATCTGACTAATTACTGGGAGACTGTGTGGAAACCGTTTCATAAGCAGAACGCACCAGATCTTTATCCTGAAGATTTAAGAAAAGAAATTGATGAACTGAATGTAATACTATTTCACGAAATTAATAACGGAGTTTACAAAGCCGGGTTCGCCAAGTCCCAGACGGAATACGAAAAAGCGTATGATGTTTTGTTTCAGAGGCTTGACTGGCTGGAAGAGCGGCTCTCAAAAAGCAGATATTTATTTGGAGACCAGATTACCGATTCCGATATCCGGCTTTTTGTAACACTTGCCAGATTTGATACAGCTTACTATTTTGCATTTAAAACCAACAGAAACCGGTTATCAGAATTTGATAATCTGTGGAATTATGCAAAGGATTTATATTCCATACCAGCGTTTAAGGAAGCCACGGATTTTAATTCCATTAAAAAAGGCTACTTACTTGGAAATCATGCACATAACCCATATGGTATTCTTCCCTTAGGACCGGATGTGTCGATCTGGGATGAACCTCATAACAGGAAGGAAAAATTTAAAGCAAAGTAAAAAATCGAATTAAAAAAGAGGAGAAAAAATTATGAAAAGAGATCGATTAAAAAAGGCGATAGTTGGAGTATTGGGAGCAGCCACCATATTAGGAGCATTATCCGGATGCAGCAGCAATTCACAGAAACCAGCTGAAACCACCACGGCAAAAGCGTCAGAAGAATCAAAGAAAGAGGAAACCAGCTCTGTGGCTGCCCAGTCAGGAAGTGAAACCACTGCAGCGGCAGAACCTGTCACAATTTATGCGGCAACAGGCGGCTCCCCTAAACCATTTACCTTTGTAGACAGCAGTAATCAGCTGACTGGTCATAACATTGAACTGATTAAAGCTATATTTGACCGTCTTCCCCAGTATAAACTGGAAATAGAAGTAACGGATTTCCCATCGATTTTTGCAGGACTTGATTCGGATCGTTATCAGATCGGAGTAAATAATTTTGCAAAAAATGAAAAGAGAAAAGAAAAATATTTATTTACAGACCCTATTTTCGCTAATGAGTACGTTGCAGTTTTTGCAAAAGATAATAAGAAGGCAGAGAGTATCAACACCTGGGAAGATCTTTCTGGATTAAAAACCATTTCACAATCCGGAATTAACATTACAACTGCTTTGGAGAACTACAATGCAGCAAATCCTCAGAAAGCCATTAACATTGAGTATAGCGAAGAGGATCTGGTCCTTCAGATTCAGGATGTGGAAGCTGGAAAATATGATTTCGTATTAATGGATAAACCTATGTTTGAATATTACGAGAAAGAATTTAATTTTAATGTGACAGGCGTATCCATCAGCAGTGATGTAGCAAAGGATTTAATGGAGGAGCCTTACAGCTACTTAATCGTGAGCAAAGGAAATGAAAAGCTGGTTGAGGATCTTAATCAGGCATTAAAAGAAGTGATTGAGGACGGTACCTCTAAGGAAATCAACTTAAAATGGTTCGGTTCCGACTATTCTCCTTCTTATAAATAAAAATCGATGGCTGGAGGCACAAGATGAGCAAAATATTTGATTGGCAGCTGGTATTTACAGAGATCCCCTTATTATTAAAATATTTACCGGTAACCATACAGCTGACGCTGATTGCGTTAATCATTGGCTGGGTGGCAGGACTCTTCATTGCAATTGTAAAGATACATCGCATACCGGTATTACAGCAGCTATGTACCCTGTTTGTTTCAGTGGTCAGGGGAACTCCTATTATCGTTCAGCTGTACTTAACGTACTTTGGAATTCCCATTTTCTTAAAATACTACAATTTCTATAATGGAACTTCCTATAACGTCAATGGGATCCCGCCAATTATTTTTGCAATTGTAGCACTTGGGTTAAACCAGTCAGCATTTGATTCAGAAACCATTCGTGCCGCCATACAGTCTGTAGAAAAAGGTCAGGTGGAGGCAGCCAAGTCTTTAGGAATGAATGGGCTGCAGATTTTCTTTCGTGTTCTGCTTCCTCAGGCTGTGACGGTGGCAATCCCTTCTCTTGGGAACTCCCTCATCGGACTTGTAAAGGGCACTTCGCTGGCCTTTACCTGTTCGGTGGTGGAAATCACGGCACAAGGCAAAATCCTGGCAGGAAACAGCTATCGTTACTTTGAAGTATACTGTTCCCTCGCTATTATTTACTGGGTTATTACCATTTTTATTGAACGCCTCTTTACTTACATAGAAAAGAAGATGAGTGTTCCGGAGCAGATTGCAGAGAAAAAGGAGGTATAGAAGATGAGTGTGGTTGAAATTCGCGGACTGTGCAAAAAGTATGGCAGCAATGTGGTTTTAGATCATGTGGATCTGGATATTGAAGAAGGTGACGTTGTGGCAATTATCGGGCCTTCCGGAACTGGTAAATCCACGCTTCTGCGCTCCATTAATCTGCTGGAGAAGCCGGAGGAGGGAACGATACGGATCAATAATAAAGAAATTAATTTAACTACCCGGTCCGCCAAAGAAAAGCTGGAGTTAAGGCGTTATACAGAGATGGTGTTTCAGCAGTTCAACCTTTTTAAAAACAGGACCGCACTGGAAAATGTGATGGAAGGCTTAACTGTGGTAAAAAAGATAAAGAAGAGCGAAGCAAAGAGAATTGCTGAGAAACAGCTTGAAAAAGTGGGAATGGGCGACCGGCTTTCCCATTATCCCAGGCATTTATCAGGGGGGCAGCAGCAGCGGGTGGCAATTGCAAGAGCTCTTGCTATGGAGCCAAAACTGCTTTTGATGGATGAACCTACATCAGCATTAGATCCGGAACTGGTCAGTGAAGTTCTGGTCACAATTAAAAAGGCGGCCAACGAAGGCAATACCATTCTTTTAGTAACCCATGAAATGAATTTCGTAAAGAATGTGGCTAACCGGATTATCTTTTTAGAAAACGGAAAAATTGTGGCAGATGGCACTCCAAAACAGATTTTTGACAATCCGGACAATGAGCGGCTAAAGGAATTTCTGGTAAAAATCCATATGCTGGAAAACACGGAATATGCAATATAAGGAGGCGGACAGCATGTCTGAGATTACATTTAAAACAACAAAAGAAAATATCAACTGGCAGGAGGTATCCGATGTTCTACGCCGTTCTGGTTTATCCAATCACACCGCAGAGGAACAGGAGACTATTTTCACAAACAGCTATGCAGTGGTTTTTGTCTATCACGAAGAAAAGATAATAGGCGTCGGAAGAGCGCTGTCTGACGGTGTCTGTCAGGCAGCTATTTATAATATCGCACTTGATGATGAGTTCCAGGGACAGGGAATAGGAAGAACCCTGATTATAAAGCTGCTTGATCAGGTCAGGGGTCAGAATATTATTCTCTATACCCATCCAAGAACAGTAGCCCTTTATGAAAAAATGGGATTCAGAAGAAATAAGACTGCGATGTGCATCTTCAGCGGAACAGAAGATTCTTTAAACTGGATGGAAAATCAGGGATTTATGCTGCCTCAGACATTCCGGTTTGCAGATGAGTATGGCAGAGAAGATATGAAACATAAATAAATCCTGATTGATGGGATTTAAGGGAAGAATAAGAGAAAGAGGGAATCGGAATGTCAGAAAAGTTTATTAAAGAAGAAGTCCAACAGGATGGAACATTTAAACGCCAGAAAAATCGTTTTACAACTCCATTTGGTACAGAGGAGGGAAATCTTCCGGTGGAAGCGGGACGATACCGTCTGATCTGGTCTCCTGCCTGCCCATGGGCACACCGGTCTGTCATCGTAAGAAGGCTTCTTGGACTGGAAGATGTCATAAGCCTTGGAACTCTTGATCCGGTCAGACCGGATGTAGGGAGAACGGACTGGGCGTTTACGTTAGATGAGGATGGAATAGATCCGGTGCTGGGAATTCAGTATTTAAGTGAGGCTTATTTAAAAGCGGATGAAAATTACAGCGGAAGATTTACCGTACCTGCAGTTGTTGATCTAACAACCGGGCAGGTGGTAAATAACGACTACTTTAACCTGACAAAATACTGGGAAGTGGCATGGAAGAAGTATCATAAGTCCGGCGCCCCTGATTTATATCCGGAAAATCTGCGCAGGGAAATCGACGAATTAAATGAGATTCTATACCATGAAATTAATAACGGAGTCTATAAGGCAGGTTTTGCAAGAAGTCAGGAAGCTTATAACGAGGCTTATAATCTGGTGTTTTCACGCCTGGACTGGCTGGAAAAGAGACTTGGTAAAAGCCGTTATCTTTTCGGAGACAGCATTACAGAATCCGATGTGCGCCTTTACGTAACGCTGGCCCGCTTTGACAGTGCTTATTTTAATGGCTTTCAGTTAAACCGTAACCGTATTACTGATTTTAAAAATCTATGGGGTTATGTCAGAGATCTGTATTCGTTACCTGAATTTAAGGAGACTACTGATTTTGAAGCAATTAAAAAGCATTATCATTTATGTGCTGTTGCTGGTAATCCATATAAAATCGTACCAAAGGGTCCGGATCTTACCTCATGGAATTTGCCTCATGGAAGAGACAAAATCCAATTTCAAACAGGAAGCACCACAGCACCAAGGCCCCGGCCAAAAGAGATCGAGAATGAAATCGATGAAAGAGGAGCATTTATCCGCCAGCCCAATCACTTTACAACACCATTTGGAGAGGCAGAAGGAGAGTTAAAGGCAGCGAGGGGACGGTACCGGCTGTTTTGGGCAAAAGGCTGCCACTGGTCTAACCGGGCGTCTATCGTAAGAGAGCTGCTGGGGCTGGAAGAATCGATAGGGATTAATCTTGTGGGACACAGCAAAGAAAATAGTGCATATGGATGGGAATTCGTGTATAATGAGGACAGAAAAGATCCTGTTTTAAAAGCACAGTTTTTAAGCGAGTTTTATTACAATGCTGATCCTGATTACAAAGGGCGCTGCACCGTTCCGGCTCTGGTAGATATTACCACAAAAAAGGTAGTAAATAATGATTATCACAGGCTGACGAATTATTTCGAAACAGCATTCCGTCCGTTTCAGGCGGTTGACGCACCGGATCTTTATCCAGTTGAGTCAAGAAGTGAGATCGATGCCTATAATGACTGGCTGTTTCCAAATGTCAATAATGCCACTTACCGCATGATGTTTGCACAGTCGATCACAGCTTATGAAGAGGCTTTTGACGATTTTTACCGTGCCTTGGATCAGATTGAGGAACGGCTGGCTTCCAGCCGGTTTTTATTCGGAGATTATGTAACAGACAGTGACGTCAGGCTTTTTGTAACGCTGGCAAGGTTTGATACCCATTATTACAGAAACCTTGGTCCCATTAAACGCAGAGTGGTGGACTATGAAAACATATGGGGATACTTAAGAGATTTATATGTGATTCCTGCATTTCGGAATAATACCTATTTCCGCGATATTGCAGCATCAAGATCAGATAACAAATCTCTTTTCCAGGATTTTAATTCCCGCTTTGTGGATCAGATTGATTACGAAGGCATCTGGTCGGCCCCGCAAAACAGAAAACAGTTAAGTAAAACTCCAGAAGAAAAGTTTAAAAGACAGGAATCAGTGACTAAATAATTCCAGGCAGGTGATTGAATGATTAACAGAAGCAGGCTGGTCAGCCAGTTTAAACGAATGGTGGAATTTGATTCAGAGACGTATCATGAGAGAGAAATTGCAGATTATCTGATTGAAGAGATGAAACAGCTGGGTTTTGCCGTGAAAGAAGATGATGCTGGCATTCGTCTGAAAGAACGGATAGCAGGTTATGGAGATGCAATCCCAACAGGTAATCTTTACGGTTATTTAAAAGGGAATACTGCTGGAGAACCAGTTCTTTTATCCGCTCATATGGATACGGTGAGACCCGGAATTGGAAAGCATGCCGCAGAGGATGAAAACGGTGTGATTACTTCTGAAGGAGAGACGGTTCTGGGAGCAGACGATCTTTCCGGAATTGCAGCGATATTGGAGGCAGTCCGCAGCATGAAGGAACAAGATATTCCCCATCCGGATATTGAAGTTTTGTTCCCTGTGGCAGAAGAAAATTACGGAAAAGGCAGCCAGCTTGCGGACTATTCTACCATCCATTCCAAACAGGCATATGTATTTGACTTAAGCGGTGAGATTGGTAATGCCGCACTGGCAGCGCCCACCCTTTTGTCCTTTGAAATCAAAGTAAAAGGGAAAAACGCCCACGCCGGTTTCTGCCCCCAGCTTGGAATCAATGCCATAGAGATTGCAGCAACCGCAATATCCCGCATCAGGCAGGGGTGGGCTGACGAAGAGACTACGGTTAACATCGGAAAGATAAGCGGAGGAAAGCAGGGAAATATTGTATCTGATGAGTGTATTTTAATTGGTGAGATACGCAGCCTGAAGGATGACCGTGCTATGGAAGAATGGGAAAAACTGAAAAAAGTCTTTGAAGAAGCTGGGGGCTGCCGGGGGGGAAGCATAGAATTTTCCTTTGAAAAGCAGATTGAGGCCTATGAAATCCATGAGGATGAAGAAGTGGTAAAGCGCTTTAAAAGAGTCTGCGATGACATTGGCGTAGAGGCAGTCACTCACAAGACACTGGGCGGCAGCGATAACAATCATTTTGTACGCAATGGAATCAGGGGCATTGTGGTCGCCTGTGGTATGAATGAGGTGCATACCACAAGCGAATACACAACAGCAGATCAGTTGGAGAAAAGCGCTCTTCTGGCTCTGGGTCTTATGACGTACCAGCCCTCATGACGTACCAGCCCTGTCATGAAGTATGAGTTTCGCCAGATAGAACTGATCGCTGTCATCGATGTCGACAGAGTCTAAAGGATTCATAAAATAGGGATAAGTTTTTCCGCTGTAAAAATTGCCATAGTTAAGAAAATTGGGGACAGATGTAAGATAGATGGAGCCGTTGATCCGGAAGCCGGATTTTACATCCTGTCTCCTTATTTGTTTTTTTAAGGAGTCTGGCATTTTAATTTCACCATTTTCAGCAATTTCCACTGACAGATAACATTTACAGTCATAAGGACAGACACTGATTACGGAATCAGCATGTTTTTCAAACAGCAAATTCATACTTTCCAGGATATGTTCTTCATTTCTCAGGGGAGAGGTAGGCTGAAGCAGCATAAAATAGTCATACTCCTTCCCAAGCTTTTTCATTTCATTTATTGCGTGAAGAATCACATCACCAGAGGCTGCTTTATCACCAGAGAGGTGAGGTGGTCTTAGAAATGGAGCTGAGGCACCAAGTTCTACCGCTGTCTGCTGATAGAGCTTTGAATCGGTAGATACAAGGATATCGTCAAAAAATCCTGCTTTTATACAGGCATCAATGGTATATCCCATTAATGGCTTCCCATTCATTTCTCTGATATTTTTATCCCTGATGCCCTTTGAGCCGCTTCTGGCTGGTATTATTGCAAGAACTCTTTTATTCTGAATCATTACAGTCTCCAATCAATATCATAAAATTCTTTTTCTAAATGAATTCCCTTGTGAAACGCCTCTTTTATGCATGTCAGGATTTTTTTGCTGGTTCCCGGACAATCATAGGGATTTTCGAAAGTATGGTTCTTGAGATCCAGATTCATTGCCTGAGTAATTGCATTACGTATGTTTTCGTAGGTTGTACCGCAGCTGATAACAGATTCCGGCTTTATTCTGCCTTGCTGCCGGAGCCCGATATCCACTGTGGGAATATGGAAGGCGGGAGCTTCCAGAATTCCGCTGGAAGAGTTGCCGATTACAAGCTGGCTCAGACTCATCAGACTTAAATACCGAAGGGAACCTAAAGAAGAAATGTATACCGCCCGCTCCGGATGTTGTCTGGAATAGGATAACGTCATTTCATTGACCTGATTTCCACCAGTGTCGGCGTTGCTCCCCGTAAACACCGTAAATAGCTCTGGAAAGGAATCCAGAGCATCTAAAAGCGGCTGAAACTGATTTTTTGCACTGAAAGGATCCAGTGTAGCTGGATGATATGTGACCAGGGAAAGAGGGGAGGGCAGAGCTGTATGAAGTGATTG
>SVDT01000053.1 GCA_015057775.1 Paenibacillaceae bacterium
GCCAGATAAAGGCAGCAGGAGGAAGTGCTAATACGATTTTACGAAAAGCCAGGACACAGATCCAGCCCATGGCAATATAAATGACGGATGAAAACCACCTTGGACACATTACAAAGAACGCTTTAATAATCATTCCTAAGATGGCAATGCCCCATACAAGAGCGAGAAGGCTTAAACCGGTTTTGTCACCCAGAACAATTAAACAGACTGGAGTGTAGGTTCCTGCAATCAGAATAAATATCATCATATGATCTAATTTTTTTAGCAGCTTATTAATCTTAGGTGAAATATCAAGGGTATGATAAATGGTGCTGGCTGCGTAGAGAAGCACCATGCTGATGCAGAATACCGCCAGGGCCGCAAGATGAAGCTCTCCGTCTGCAGAAGCTTTTATCAGTAGGGGAGTAGCGGCAATCAGGGCGAGAAGCATGGCTATAAAATGAGTGCCTGCGCTAACGGGATCTTTAATTTTTATGTTCATAGTAAAACCTCCTTGCATGAGAAATAAGAACGTGTGATGTAGTAATGAAAACTATGTTATGTCTTTTTATATACTATACACTTTTGGGGAAAAGAATGCAAGTATTTTTTGAGTTTCAAAGTAAAAATCTTCATTGCTATTATTGACCATTTGAAATATAATCAATGAAACAAAAGTGTTAAAAAGAGAGGAATATAACCATATGAACAATACGGTGAAGGAACTGATGGAGAGAAAGTCAGTCCGTGTTTATGAAGACAGGCAGATTGAGCAGGAAAAGAAGGCGGCTATCGTGGAAGCAGCACTGCAGGCACCTACGGCTGGTAATATGACCTTATATTCCATTATAGATGTGACAGATCCAGAGTTAAAACAGAAGTTGTCTGTAACCTGTGACAATCAGCCATTTATTGCAAAGGCTCCTATGGTTCTTGTGTTTGTGGCAGATTATCAAAAATGGTACGATCTTTTTTGCAAGTATGAGGATACAGTCAGAACTCCCGGAATGGGGGATTTTATGCTGGCAGCTGATGATGCGTTAATCGCAGCACAGAATGCGGTTGTTGCAGCGGAGTCAATGGGAATTGGATCTTGTTATATTGGGGATATTTTAGAACAGTATGAAACTCACCGGGAATTATTCTCTCTTCCCAGATATGCTGTGCCAGCTGCAATGGTGGTTTTTGGCTATCCTGTTCCCCAGCAAACAGAGAGAGTGAAGCCCAAACGATTAAGACCCGAGGCGGTTGTTTTTGAGAATACATACCGCCGTATGAAGCCGGAAGAATTTCAAGATGAATTAAATAAGGTCACAGACAGAGGCGAAGATTTTGAACGGTGGATCCGGGCATTCTGCGCGCGCAAATGGAATTGCGATTTTAGTATTGAAATGAGCCGCTCTGTTAAGGCCATGATGAATCAGTGGGAAAATAAGGAGCAGCAGACGGATGAAGCTTAATATATTATTTGAAGATGATGATATTCTTGTGGTGGAAAAACCGGCAGGAATTGAGTCTCAGTCCGGGAAGACGTTTGAACCGGATATGGTCAGTGAAATAAAGAAACATATCAACATACAATCCACAAAGAATGGGGAGCCATATGTGGGAGTTATCCACAGACTGGACAAACCTGTTGGCGGCGTAATGGTTTATGCAAAATCTCAAATTGCCGCAGAGGCTTTAAGCAGACAGGTTTCCGGGCATCAGATGGAAAAAATTTATTATGCTGTTGTTTGTGGAAAACCTGTGGATAACTTTTCCACTTACGTGGATTATTTGTGGAAAGATGGAAAAAACAATTGCTCAAAAATTGTGGAAAAGGGGATAAAAAGTGCAAAACCTGCAGAACTGGATTATTGGTTTGTGGACAGCCAAATTTTAGAGGGTAAGGAAGTGAGCCTTCTTAAAATAAAGTTAAAAACCGGGCGGCATCACCAGATCCGTGTACAGATGGCAGGTCATGGCACACCTTTGTGGGGAGACCGTAAGTATAATCCTGAATTTCAGAATCATTTTACAAAAGAAAATGTTGCTCTTTTTGCATCCGGTCTCTCATTTATTCACCCAAAAACAAAAAAGAAAATGACATTTTCCATAAAGCCAAAAGAAGGATTGTTTGAGCTTTTTTCATGGCAGGATGCATTTTAAAAGGAATTTTTTACTATCATGGTTTCTGCATATTTTTCGCCGTTTGATTCATAATAACAGTGTACAAAAGAAGTACAAATCAGAAACAGGTGAGTCCATGGAGAAACCGAGCAGGAAACTGAAGAAAACAATTTTAATATTGGGAGTTACAGGGGCGGTCTATTTAAGCTTTCGATTTTTGCTGCCTCTTGTGATTCCCTTTTTGATTGCATATGTATTTGCCCTTTCTCTCCGGCCCTCTGCCCTTTGGATTGAAAGGAAAACCAGGTTTAATTATAAAAAAAGAGTGATTTCTCTCCCTCTTGCCCTGATTGGAGGAATTGAAATCTTACTTTTTATGATGGTTCTTGGCGTATTTCTTTATTTTGCAGGCAGAAAGCTTTTTTTAGAGGCAAAGCTGTTGTTAGAAAATCTTCCTAAAATATTAGATGGTATCAACGCCTGGCTTATGGATAACTGTTCCTTTGCAGAACGGTTTTTAAAGCTGCCTGAGGGGTATATGGTAAACGTGGTCAGTGATATTTTAATTGGTGGGGAAGCTGCCGTAAAAAGCAGGGCTATGCCTTTTTTAATGTCAAATTCCATGACTGTGTTAAAATGGGTGGTTCAGCTGACTGTTATCTTGGTGATTTTAATGATTGCTACTGTTTTATCTCTGCAGGAGATGGATGATATCCGCACCCGGCGGGATAATTCCATGTTCTGTTACGAATATGCAATGCTTGGTAACCGTCTGATGACAGTAGGCAGTGCATGGTTAAAGACTCAGGCAACCATTATGCTGTTTACAATGATAATCTGTTCTGTGGGATTGTTTCTTTTAAAAAACCCATATTTTATTCTGCTGGGAATTATAATTGGATTACTGGATGCCATGCCTATATTTGGAACCGGAACTGTTTTAATACCCTGGGCACTGATTGCTCTTGTTGAAAAAAAATGGCTTACCGGAGTAGGCCTTATAATTATTTATATTATCTGCTATTTTATAAGAGAAATAATGGAAGCTAAGATTATGGGAGGAAAGGTGGGGTTAACACCTTTGGAAACTCTTGTTGCCATGTATGTGGGGCTGCAGCTTTTTGGAATTCTGGGGTTTATTCTTGGACCAATCGGGCTTTTGATTATTGAAGATATCGTGGAGCTTTATGAGGGAACGTGCTATAATGACCAAAAGAATGACAGGAAAAATGAAAGAGGAGAGGTGCCATGAACCCGGAACAATTAATAGAATTTTTAGGAATCCTGGAAAAATTAAAATGCAACACCCGGCATAACTGGACGACGAACGGAAGGCAGGAAAGTGTGGCGGAGCACAGCTGGCGGCTGGCTGTGCTTGCGATGCTGATGGAAGATGATTTTCCTGAGCTAGATATGAATAAGGTTATCCGCATGTGTCTGATCCATGACTGGGGGGAAGCTGTCACCGGAGATATACCAGCATTTATTAAGACAGAGGCGGACGAAGAAAAAGAGGCTGATGCGATAGAAATACTGCTAAAGAATCTGCCGGAAACGATTTCTTCTGGTTTTTTGACCATGTTTAAGGAAATGTCGGATCTTACCTCAGATGAAGCCATACTGGTAAAGGCTCTTGACAAAACAGAAACATTAATACAGCATAACGAAGCAGGTTCCGGTACATGGCTGCCTCTGGAATACGAACTGAACTTAACTTATGGCAATGAAGTCTGCGGGCATTTTGAAAAGACGCAGCAGCTTCGTGACAAAGTAAGAGAGCATACGTTACGCATTATCAATGAGGAAAGAAGAGAACATCGTGAGTGATACATATGATCAGATATTGAAAGAAATAAAGAACTTAAGAAAAGAACTTCATGGCTGTCCGGAAAAATCCGGATCTGAGAAGGAGACCATGATGCGTTTGAGAGATTTTTTGAAAACCAGGACTTCTCTTAAGCTTGTAGATTGTGATACGTGGTTCTACGCTGTACATGAGGAAGAGGGAGCCTGGACCAGCAAGGCATTCCGAGCTGATATAGATGCGGTGATGGGAGAGGACGGCCGGCTTTTTCATGGCTGTGGGCACGATGGTCACAGCGCCGTATTGGCCGGATTATGTCTTCTGTTGGAGGGAAGAAAGACGGGAAGCAATGTATATGCAATTTTTCAACCAGCAGAAGAAACCGGTCAGGGGGCCAAGATCTGCAGTAGACTTCTGGAGGAGAAAGGAATTCGGGAAATATACGGATTTCATAATCTGCCTGGATACCCCGCAGGAAAAGCAGTGGTGAAAAAAGGAACTTTTGCCTGTGCTTCCAGAGGGCTCATACTAAATCTGGAAGGCAGGCAGTGCCATGCCGCCTATCCCGAGGAGGGGATCAATCCTGCATGGCTGATTGCTGAATTGATCAGCAGTCTGCCATCACTGACAGAAAAGGCTGGTTCTCAGGGAATGGTGCTTGCTACTATTATTGAAGTGAAGGCAGGAGGAGAAAACTTTGGAGTTTCTCCTGCTGACGGGAAGCTGGCATTAACCATCCGTGCAGAGCGTTTGTCGGAATTAAACCGACTTCAGTCTTCCATACTTTCGCTTGCCCAAAAGCGTGCGGTTGAAGGAGGATTAAAGTTTCAGTATCAGATATTGGACGAATTCCCTGATACATACAATGAACCTGATATAGCTGATGCCTGCAAAAGGAGATTTGAGGAAGGGAAAATCCCTTATCTGGAAGAGAACGCGCCTTTTCGCTGGTCAGAAGATTTTGGCTGGTATTTAATGAAAACTCCTGGATTGTTTTTTGGTGTGGGAGCAGGAGAGGACTGTCCGGGTCTTCATACGGCTGCTTATGAATTTCCAGATGAGATTATGGAATCTGCAGTACGGGCGTTTGAAGCACTTTTATAGGAAATGTCTGGGAAAATGCTTTGTCCTCCTCTTGACAAACATATTTAAATAACGTAAAATCAACCATACGATCTATAAAATTATAGGAAATATGACGTTGAAGAGGATTAATAAGTAATGATGTATCACAGAGAGAAGGCCCTTAGCTGAAAAGCCTTTATACCACTCATCACCCAACCTGCCTCGGAGTCCCGCAGAAAACTGCGGCGCGTATCCGGCGTTATCGGATTCAAAGTGAGCCGCATGAAAGCAGCGGTTAAATTGGGTGGCACCGCCGAGCTGTTCGGTCCCTTTTATAGGGATTGGATGGCTCTTTTTGTATCCATCTACGCCCAAAAAGCGTGGGCATTAACAACGAAATACCCTACGGGTATCCCTTTATGCCCAAAAAGCGTGGGCTTAAATATTGAAAGGAGAGATTAGTCATGGCAAAGGACAAGAAATTAGTAGAGGCGATCACATCCATGGATGTAGATTTCGCACAGTGGTACACAGACGTAGTTAAAAAAGCAGAATTAATCGATTACTCCAGTGTAAAAGGCTGTATGGTAATTAAACCAGCAGGTTATGCAATCTGGGAAAATATTCAGAAGGAACTGGATTTCAGATTTAAGGAAACAGGCGTAGAAAATGTTTATATGCCTATGTTCATTCCGGAAAGTTTATTAGAAAAAGAAAAAGATCACGTAGAGGGATTTGCTCCGGAAGTTGCCTGGGTAACTCATGGTGGACTGGAACCATTACAGGAGAGACTTTGTGTAAGACCTACATCTGAAACCTTATTCTGTGATTTTTATTCCAGAGAGATTCAGTCTTACCGGGATCTTCCAAAGTTATATAACCAGTGGTGCTCCGTAGTACGCTGGGAAAAAACAACCAGACCATTCCTTCGTTCCAGAGAATTTTTATGGCAGGAAGGTCATACTGCTCATGCTACTGCGGAAGAAGCTGAGGAAAGAACAGAAATGATGCTGAACTTATACGCCGATTTTTGCGAAGAAGTTCTTGCAATGCCTGTCATCCGCGGACAGAAAACGGAAAAAGAAAAATTTGCCGGTGCAGAGGCTACTTATACAATTGAAGCCCTGATGCATGACGGAAAAGCTCTGCAGTCTGGAACCAGCCACAACTTCGGAAGCGGATTTGCAAAGGCTTTCGAGATTCAGTATTCAGATAAGGAGAATAAGCTTCAGTACGTTCACCAGACCTCCTGGGGATTAACTACCAGACTTATCGGAGCTATTATCATGGTTCATGGTGATGACAACGGGCTTGTACTTCCTCCAAGAATTGCTCCGGTTCAGGTTATGATCGTTCCCGTTCAGCAGCAGAAGGAAGGCGTTCTTGAGAAAGCGTATGAATTAAAGAATGTTCTTTCTAATTATAAAGTAAAAGTTGATGATTCAGATAAGAGTCCCGGCTGGAAATTCAGCGAATCTGAGATGAGAGGTATCCCGGTTCGTGTTGAGATCGGACCAAGAGATATTGCTGAAAATCAGGCTGTTCTTGTCCGTCGTGATACTCATGAAAAAATGACAGTATCCTTAGATGAATTAAATGAAAAAGTTGGAGAGCTTTTAAATACCATTCAAAGCGATATGCTTGCCCGTGCCCGTGCTCATCGGGATGCCCATACTTATGAGGCTGTGGATATGGACAGCTTTGTAAAAACTGTGGAAGAGAAGCCAGGCTTTGTTAAGGCAATGTGGTGTGGATCCCAGGAGTGTGAGGATAAGATCAAGGAACTGACTGGCGCCACATCCAGATGTATGCCATTTAAGCAGGATCATTTGTCCGATACCTGCGTTTGCTGCGGCAAGCCGGCAGTAAAAATGGTTTACTGGGGCAGAGCTTATTAATCAGGAAATATAAAGAAGCAGGAGGAAATGCAGTGATAACAATTCAGGTACCAGATGCAGCAGGAAAGATCATAAAACAACTGAATACCCATGGGTTTGAGGCATATGCGGTGGGCGGATGTGTGAGAGACAGCCTGCTTTTACGGGTACCAAAGGACTGGGATATCACCACCTCTGCAAAACCGGAACAGGTTAAGGAAATATTTGCAAGAACAGTTGATACGGGGATTTTGCACGGAACAGTAACCGTTTTGATGGAACACGAAGCCTATGAAGTGACAACTTACCGCATTGATGGAGAGTATGAAGACGGAAGACACCCCAAGTCTGTGGAATTTACCGGCAATCTGCTGGAAGATTTAAAACGAAGGGATTTTACCATCAATGCGATGGCATACAGTGAAAGAGACGGGTTGGTAGATGCCTTTGGCGGAGTCAGGGATCTGGAAGCCGGGATTATCCGTTGTGTGGGAAATCCCCTGGATCGTTTTAATGAGGATGCTTTGCGGATTCTCAGGGCCATCCGGTTTTCTGCACAGCTGGGATTTGAGATTGAAGAGGAAACCAATAAAGCCATTTCCGCAATTGCACCAAATATGGAGAAAGTCAGCAAAGAGAGAATTGCTGTGGAACTGACAAAGCTTCTTCTCTCTGACTATCCTGAAAAAATGGGAGCTGTATTTGAAAGTGGGATTGCACCTTATGTTTCCCAGCATTTTAATACGGCTAAAAGAGGTCTCTTTCAGCTTGAAAAGCTTAAAATGCTGCCCTCCAGCAAGCATGTACGCTGGTCGGGTCTTTTGCGTTTCTTAGACCCCAAGGGGGCAGCAGGAATTTTAAAAGAACTGAAACTGGACAATGATACTGTGGATCAGGTTAGAATCCTGGCTGAACTATGGAAGAATGAAATTCCTGCGTCAAAGCCCGAAATCAGAAAAGTTATGAGCAGAATTAATGCTCCTTTATTTGAAGATCTCCTGGATTTCCAAACTGCATTTTTAAACGGTTCTTATCTGGAACAGCTAAAAACCGTGAGACAGTATGCCGGGGAAATCATTGATGATGGAGATTGTATCTGCCTGAAGGATATGGCAGTAACCGGAAGGGATCTGATTGAAGCAGGTGTAAAACCCGGTCCCCAAATGGGTGAAATACTAGAAGTATTATTTAACCAGGTCTTAAAAAATCCGGAATATAACAACCGTGAATATCTTCTGAATTATTCCAAAGATCTCTTCTGAAAACAGACCTGGGCATGGATAACTTTCCCTTGGAGTTTGCATATTTTTTTCCGCCCCTTCATACCCTAGAAGTAGCTGATTAGCTAAGAGTTGGAGGGGTGGTTGTGAACGAGAAATACACAGAGGTGCTTTCGCAGTATGAGCTTGAAATTCTGGATGTGAAACGCGGCCGGGGCGCCTGGCTGTGTGAAACAGATCAGGGGCTTAAGCTGCTGAGGGAATATAAAGGAACCATCAAGCGCCTGGAATTTGAGGATCAGGTATTTTTACAACTGGAAGAAACCGGCCACCTGAGTGTGGATCGCTACATTAGAAATAAAGAAGGTGAAATTCTTTCCAGTGCAGAGGATGGCACCAGATGGATTGTGAAAAACTGGTATTCAGACCGGGAATGCAATTTAAAGGATAGTAAAGAGGTGCTTTGCGCTATTGAACGGATTGCTTTATTACATAAAATGTTTCGCAAAGTAAAGTTTAAAGAAGAATGGAACTTAGGCTCCATTCTGGTACAGCAGCCGGCTGAGGAGATGGAACGTCACAACAGGGAACTGATACGAGCCCGCAGTTTTATCCGCAGTAAAAGAAAAAAGTCCGAATTTGAACTATGTGTCATGGGAAATTATGACGTGTTTTTTGATCAGGCTATGGAAGCCTGTAAAGGACTTGCAGGCTTTTGCGAGGAATGCGGGATTGGGGAGGGGTATTTGTGTCATGGGGACTTAAACCAGCATCATATTCTGATGTGCACCCATGACGTTGCAATTGTAGAATTTAACCGGATGCACAGAGGCATGCAGATGGAGGATCTTTATCACTTTATGAGGAAGGCTATGGAAAAGCATGACTGGAATTTAAAGCTGGGTATGTCCATGCTTGATACTTATTCCAAAGTGCTTCCTTTATCAGGTGCAGACAGGACCTGCCTGTATTATCTGTTTTTGTATCCGGAAAAATACTGGAAGCAGATTAACTTTTATTATAATGCCAATAAGGCATGGATACCGGCCAGAAATATTGAAAAACTAAGGGATTTGGAGATTCAGCAGCCTATGCGAAATCTCTTCCTGTCGAGAATAAAATAATGGGAATCTGCTTTCCTTTTGACATGTTATGATTTATAATAACCATAATATGAAGTGGAGAGAAGGGAGCATTTTGCTTATGAAAGATTACAGAAGCATCTATGAAGAATGGCTGTCAAATCCATACTTTGATGAGGCGACGAAAGAAGAACTCCAAAGAATTAAAGATGATGACAATGAAATCAAAGAGCGTTTCTATCAGGATCTGGAATTCGGTACCGCCGGTTTAAGAGGCGTGATCGGAGCAGGCATTAACCGCATGAACATTTATGTGGTCAGGAAAGCCACCCAGGGTCTTGCAAATTATATCATAAAACAGGGCGGAGCCCACAAAGGCGTAGCCATAGCATATGACTCCAGACATATGTCTCCGGAATTCGCAGAGGAGGCTGCACTGACACTTGCTGCCAATGGTATCAAAGCATATAAGTTTGAATCTCTGCGCCCTACTCCGGAGCTTTCGTTTGCTGTGAGAAAACTGGGCTGTATCGCAGGTCTTAATATTACCGCCAGCCACAATCCTCCGGAATATAACGGATACAAGGTTTATTGGGAGGATGGCGCACAGTTTACACCTCCTCATGATCAGGGAGTTACTGCTGAGGTTTTAGCGATCACAGATATTTCTACGGTTAAGACCATCACAAGAGAAGAAGCTGTTGCAGCAGATAAATATGAGATAATCGGCGGGGCAGTGGATGATGCATACATTGCGCAGGTTAAAGCTCAGGTTATGAATCAGTCTGCAATTCATGAGATGAAGGATGAACTTTCCATTGTTTATACCCCTCTCCATGGTACAGGCAATGTTCCGGCCAGAAGAGTCTTAAGTGAGCTTGGATTTACCAAGGTTTATGTGGTGCCAGAGCAGGAACTGCCAGATGGAGATTTTCCCACTGTCAGCTATCCCAATCCAGAGGCGGAGGAAGCCTTTCAGCTGGGCCTTTCCCTGGCAAAAGAAAAGGATGCAGATCTGGTTTTAGCCACAGATCCCGATGCAGACCGTCTGGGTGTTTATGTAAAGGATTATAAATCAGGAGAGTATATTCCGCTCACCGGCAATATGTCCGGTTCCCTGCTCTGTGAATATGTATTAAGCCAGAGACAGGAACGTGGTGATATCCCATCTGACGGACAGGTGGTAAAGTCCATCGTAACCACTAATCTGGTAGATGCAGTGGCTAAGTCTTACGGATGTGAACTCATTGAAGTTCTCACTGGATTTAAGTATATCGGGCAGCAGATTTTAAAAGAAGAGGCTACCGGTTATGGTACCTATCTGTTTGGTCTGGAAGAAAGCTATGGATGCCTGATCGGCACCTATGCCAGGGATAAAGATGCAATCTCTGCAACGGCCGCTCTCTGTGAGGCTGCCGCTTATTATAAGACAAAAGGCATGAGTCTCTGGGATGCCATGATTGCGATGTATGAGAAATATGGATACTATAAAGATGCGGTTAATTCAATCGGATTAAAAGGCATTGAGGGCCAGGCAAAGATCCGTGCAATTATGGAAGCTATGAGAAGTAATACACCAGCGGTGTTTGGTGGATATAAAGTTCTTTCAGCAAGAGATTATAAGGCAGATACGGTAAAGAATATGGAAACGGGAGCTGTTAAACCCACCGGCCTGCCGTCTTCTGACGTGCTTTATTATGAACTGGA
Organism: Paenibacillaceae bacterium; assembly: GCA_015057775.1. Taxonomy (GTDB): domain Bacteria; phylum Bacillota; class Clostridia; order Lachnospirales; family Lachnospiraceae; genus Lacrimispora. The sequence continues at coordinate 10,847 of SVDT01000053.1, forward strand.
AGAGGATGCATGGTTATGCGTCAGACCTTCCGGAACAGAGCCTAAGATTAAGTTTTATTATGGGATTAAGGGAAGTTCCATGGCAGATGCAGAAGAGAAATCTGCGAAGCTGGGGAAAGCTCTTATGGAAATGGTAGATCAGATGGTTTAAATACAAAAAAGAAGGATATTCTCAATGGATATCCTTCTTTTTTACTATTTTTTAAATTTTTTTGAATATTCCTTCAATTCTCGAAGCGCTTCCCCAAACATACGGGATGAAGCAGAAGGATTTCGTCTGAGAAGACCTTTCGGGTAAAATGTAAGCCGGCTGGTTAATTTTTCCCTTGTTTCAGTCAGGGCCTGAAGCCGCTCTGCCAATGTGGATTCCCTGATCACATTGGTGGTTTCTGTTTTAAGAGAAGTAAGCTTTACCATGGTTTCTTCTTTTACAAAAGCTGCCTTTTGCATAGTCTCTGATTTTAACTCAGAAACCTTCTGGGCGGTCTCTGCTTTTAACAGTGACATCTGTACCTGAACCTCTTCCAGTTCTGCTCTGATTTTAGTTAAGGATTCCAGTACCTTGCCCAGATCAAGAGCTGCCTTGGTGGCTTGAACGGTGTCATAGACAAACAGGATGCCAATCCCGGTTACCAGGAAGATGCATGTGGTTGCACTCTGGCGAAATACAAGCCATTCTAAAGGACGGTGTACTACTTCTGTAAGAAGAATGGTGAGAAAGCCCCAGGCGATGGAAGTGCCCAGACACACATATCCGTTTAAATTTAAAGGGTTATTACTGTAATCCCAGTATTTCATTTTAAATAATCGTTCCATGATATAACCGGTTAAGTACTCAAGAACAGAAGCACCGACCATACCAAAGAGAAAAACGAGAAGCAGGTTACCTTTCACAGGAAGAGACAGAAAAAGCATAAGGATTGCGCCGCTGCCATAGAGAGGGAGTAAGGGAAGTCTTAAAAATCCACGGTTTACGAAATGAAAGCTCTTTACGGAAACATAAGTCGATTCGATTACCCAGCCGATAAAGCAGTAAATGAAAAAAAACAGCAGCCACTGATACCATGTATATACGTACATGCTTGGATTCCTTTCTTCATGTATTGATGTTGGATCTATCATATACGGTTTTGTCCGTTTTTGCAACCAGAATGCGCAAGGGAAAGGTAAAATATGCTTGCCTTAATTGCTCGGTTCATGTAGAATTATGATGTTTCGGTTAGTGGAATTGCACTTATGAAGGAGTTTTTTGATGAGTATATTAAACGTAGAACATTTGACCCATGGATTTGGAGACCGCGCCATCTTTCAGGACGTGTCATTCCGGTTATTAAAAGGAGAGCACATCGGCCTGATCGGAGCCAATGGAGAAGGCAAATCCACATTTATGAATATCATAACGGCGAAGCTTCAGCCGGATGAAGGAAAAGTTGAGTGGGCAAAGAGAGTCCGTGTGGGCTATTTAGATCAGCATACTGTATTGGAAAAAGGGATGACCATCCGCGACGTATTAAAAAGCGCATTTGCTTTTTTGTTTCAGATGGAAGAACAGATGAATGAGATCTGCGACCGCATGGGAGAGGCAGACGAAGAGACCATGAATTCCATGATGGAAGAGCTTGGTACCATTCAGGATTTATTAATGGCACATGATTTTTATATCATTGATTCCAAAGTGGAAGAAGTGGCCAGAGCATTGGGATTAAGTGATATGGGTATTGATAAGGATGTAACGGAACTGAGCGGAGGCCAGAGAACCAAGGTTCTTTTGGGAAAGCTGTTGTTAGAGAAGCCGGATATCCTTCTTTTGGACGAGCCTACCAATTACCTGGATGTACAGCATATTGAATGGCTGAAACGTTATCTTCTTGAATATGAAAATGCGTTCATTCTCATATCCCACGATATTCCGTTCTTAAACAGTGTGGTAAATATTATCTATCATATGGAAAATCAGGCATTAGACCGTTATGTAGGTGATTATGACAAGTTCCAGGAAGTTTATGCTGTAAAGAGGGCTCAGCTTGAATCAGCTTATAAAAGGCAGCAGCAGGAAATCGCAGAGCTGGAGGATTTTGTGGCGCGCAACAAAGCCCGGGTCTCCACCAGAAATATGGCCATGTCCAGACAGAAAAAGCTGGACAAAATGGATGTAATTGAGCTTTCAAAAGATAAACCAAAACCTGAGTTTCATTTTATGGAAGCCCGTACTGCAGGAAAACTGATATTCGAAACAAAGGAACTGGTGATTGGGTACGAGGAACCATTATCAAAACCACTGAATCTGATCATGGAAAGAGGAGAAAAGGTAGTTTTATCAGGAGCCAACGGCATTGGAAAGACTACTTTATTAAAAAGCATTCTGGGACTGACACCTTCTTTAAAAGGAAACGTGGAACTGGGAGATTATCTGTCCATTGGTTATTTTGAGCAGGAGATGGCTCCTGGAAATACCACTACCTGTATTGAAGAGATCTGGAAAGAGTTTCCTTCCTATACCCAGTATCAGGTTCGCTCTGCTCTTGCCAAATGCGGACTTACCACCAATCATATTGAAAGCCAGGTTCGGGTGCTCAGCGGAGGAGAACAGGCAAAGGTCCGTTTGTGCAAGCTGTTAAACAGAGAGACCAATGTTCTTTTGCTGGATGAGCCGACCAACCATCTTGATGTGGAGGCAAAAGAAGAGTTAAAAAGGGCGCTGAAGGAATATAAGGGCAGTATCCTTTTGATCTGCCATGAGCCGGAGTTTTATGAGGGAGTTGCAACGAAAGTAATTGACTGCCGGGAATGGGCGTTAAAGCTATCCTGATAATACAAAAAGACGGGATTTGATTTCTTGAAAAAGAATCAAATCCCGATTTTGAATAAAAAAAATCCGCTTCCGCCATTGGGAAACAGACTGGTTAATTCTTTTAGGGGGGCCGGACGGTTTGCACCGTCCGGTATGAGTATGAAAAAGCTTTGTGATTTCAAGTAAGTTACTTGAAACAAAAGGCCCGTCATCCTTTCGGATAACGTATTATCAGTATATGATATAATTGTGAAGAAAATGTGTCCTGTACATTAAAAAAACATAAACAAAATAAAAATTAAAAAAACCCTTTCAAAACGTAATGTTATTGTATATAATAAGATAGAAAATGCGACTTCATTTACCAATTAACATAAATTTGAAGATAAAGGAAACCCTGGGAACAGGATACAGCGAACAGGAGGAAGATTATTATGATGATGTCTAATGACATTGGAATTGATTTAGGTACAGCAAGCATACTGGTTTATATTAAAGGAAAAGGTGTGGTTTTAAAAGAGCCGTCAGTTGTGGCCATAGACCGTGATACCAATAAAATAAAGGCAATCGGAGAAGAAGCAAGGCTGATGATCGGAAGAACACCCGGTAATATTGTAGCAGTCAGACCTTTGCGCCAGGGTGTTATTTCTGATTACACAGTAACAGAAAAGATGCTGAAGTATTTTATCAACAAAGCAGTAGGAAAGAAAACATTAAGAAAGCCTAGAATCAGTGTCTGCATTCCCAGCGGTGCCACTGAAGTTGAAAAGAAAGCAGTAGAAGATGCAACGTATCAGGCAGGAGCCAGAGAAGTTGCGATTATTGAAGAACCGGTTGCAGCAGCGATTGGAGCTGGAATTGATATTTCCAAGGCATGTGGCAATATGATCGTTGATATTGGCGGCGGTACTTCCGATATCGCAGTGATTTCATTAGGCGGTACAGTTGTCAGCACTTCCATTAAAGTGGCTGGTGATGATTTTGATGAGGCGCTTGTCCGCTATATGCGTAAGAAGCATAATCTTTTAATTGGTGAGAGAACAGCAGAAGAGATTAAGATCAACATCGGTGCTGCTTACCGCAGACCAGAAGTTTTAACGATGGAAGTAAGAGGAAGAAACTTGGTGACAGGTCTTCCAAAAACCATTGTAGTAACTTCGGACGAGACTCTTGATGCGTTAAAAGAGCCGGCGATGCAGATTGTAGACGCCGTTCATAATGTTCTGGAGAGAACTCCACCAGAACTGGCTGCCGATATTTTTGACAGAGGAATTGTTTTAACAGGAGGCGGTTCTTTATTAAGCGGATTAGATGCACTGATCGAAGAGAAGACAGGCATTACAACTATGATAGCAGAGGATCCGCTGACTGCAGTTGCCATTGGAACCGGTAAATTTATTGAATTTATGCATGGCGGAAACAATAAAACAGAATTTTAACTGCTCTTAACAGCCCTGGCGGTATCCATTGATTCCGGCAGGGTTCCTTTTGCGGCAGTCTCTTACCATTTACGGAGGAAACATGGCGACAGTCTGCGGATTTGTAGAAAAAATTAAATACAGGAACGAAGACAACGGCTATACAGTGCTGAGCCTTTCAGAAGACGGTGAGGAGTATACGCTGGTAGGCAATTTTCATTATATCAGTGAAGGGGAACGGATTGAAGCGGTTGGGATATTAACGGAACACCCCGTTTATGGGGAGCAGATGTCTGTGGAAAGCTATGAAATTAAAGCTCCTGAGGATACTGCTGCCATGGAACGTTACTTAGGTTCCGGAGCGATTAAGGGTGTGGGTGCTGCTTTGGCGGCCAGAATTGTCCGCCGCTTTAAAGCCGATACCTTCCGGATCATGGAAGAAGAGCCGGAACGCCTTTCCGAGGTTAAGGGTGTCAGTGAAAAGCTTGCCATGTCTATTTCCAATCAGGTGGAACAAAAGAAAGAGATGCGCCAGGCTATGATGTTCCTTCAGGAATATGGCATTTCCATGAATCTTGCAGTAAAGATATACCAGGAATATGGCCCCAGGCTTTACAGCATTGTGAAGGAAAATCCTTATCAGATGGCAGATGATATATCCGGCGTGGGATTTAAGATGGCGGATGAGATAGCCAGAAAAGCAGGTATTTTTACAGATTCAGATTTCCGTATTAAATGCGGAGTTTTGTATACCCTTTTGCAGGCGACTTCAAACGGTCATACTTATCTGCCGGAAGAGGAGCTTCTTTCGTCTGCCTCAGAGCTGCTGAAAGTGGAGCAGTCATCCATAGAAAAGCATCTGATGGACATGCAGCTGGACAAACGTCTCGTGATCAGAGAGACAGACGGAAAGCGGACTGTCTATGCCTCCCAGTATTACTACATGGAACTGAATGTGGCAAAGATGCTTCATGATTTAAATATAAGAGGAACCATGCCTGAGGACGAGATTAGAACCAGGCTTATTAAGATTCAGGAAAAAGAGCAGATTGAGCTGGATGAAAAGCAGGTGATGGCGGTAGTAGAAGCGGTAAACAGCGGTCTTTTAATTATAACGGGAGGACCTGGAACCGGAAAAACCACTACCATTAATACCATTATCCGTTTTTTTGAAAGCGAGGAGATGGAGATATTGCTGGCAGCTCCTACGGGCAGGGCAGCAAAGCGTATGACAGAAGCCACCGGTTACGAGGCGCGGACCATACACCGGCTGTTAGAACTGTCCGGTGTTCCGGGAGATGAACGTTCCGTATCCATGCATTTTGAACGGAATGAAGAAAATCCTTTGGATGCCGATGCTGTGATCATCGATGAGACATCCATGGTAGATATTCATCTGATGCAGTCTCTTTTAAAAGCCATAAACCCCGGAACCAGGCTGATACTGGTGGGTGATGTGGACCAGCTTCCCAGCGTTGGACCCGGGAATGTGCTGCGGGATTTAATTGAATCCCAAAGTTTTAATGTGGTAATGCTGACTAAGATTTTCCGTCAGGCGAACCAGAGTGATATTGTAGTCAATGCTCATATGATTAACCGGGGAGAAACAGTTCCTCTTGGGAAAAAGAGTAATGATTTCTTATTTATTAAAAGGGAAGAACCGAATACTATCATCAATGCCATGATTACACTGGTACAGAGTAAACTTCCTTCCTATGTACAGGCAGATCCCTTTGACATTCAGATTATGACACCTATGAGAAAAGGTGCCATGGGAGTGGAGCGGCTCAATACCATTCTTCAGGAATATTTAAATCCGCCTTCCGAGGCAAAGCAGGAACGGGAATCGGCAGGCGTGATTTACCGGACCGGCGATAAAGTGATGCAGATTAAGAACAACTATAATATGGAATGGGAAGTCAGAAACAAGTATGGGATTCCGGTGGAAAAGGGAACCGGAATTTATAACGGAGATATAGGAATTATTCGTGAGATGAATTCCTTTGCCGAGCTTGTGACTGTGGAATTTGACGAGGGACGGCTGGTGGAATACAGCTATAAGCAGTTAGAAGAATTAGAGCTTGCTTATGCCATAACCATCCACAAATCCCAGGGAAGTGAGTATCCGGCAGTGGTAATTCCTGTTTTCCCCGGACCAAGAATGCTGATGACGAGAAACTTAATCTATACAGCGGTTACCCGTGCAAAGACCTGCGTCTGCCTGGTTGGTCTGCCAGGTACGTTTCAGGATATGGTAAACAATGAAATGGAACAGCGCAGATATTCCGGTTTAAAAGATCGTATCTGCGAAATATATAAGCTGCCTTAAATTCTTTGGGCAGACAAGGATCTATGTCTGCCCGTCTTTCCATTCTTAAAAGGAGAACCAGTCCTTATGCAATCCTCTTTTATTATCGACCTTCTATTTCCAAGAAGATGCCCGGTCTGTGACGGAATTGTCATGCCAAAAGGCAGGCTGATCTGCCCTGATTGTGTCAGAGTGCTTTCCTTTGTAAAGGATCCTGTATGCAAAAAATGCGGAAAGGAACTTTTTAGCAGTGATATGGAATACTGTTTTGACTGCGTAAAGCACAGAAGAACCTTTGAGTATGGCAGGGCTCTGATTAATTATGATGAGCACGCAAAAACCTCAATGGCAAAAATAAAATATAAAAACAAACGGGAGTATCTGGATTTTTACGGTGATGCCATAAGTCTGCGTTATGAGAAGCTTATAAGACGTATGGAGGCCGACGGTCTGGTCCCCGTTCCGGTTCATCCTTCGAGAAAAAAAGAGAGAGGATTTAATCAGGCGGAAGTTCTTGCACAAAAAATTGGAGCAAAACTTAACATTCCCGTCTTTCCTGATATTCTGGTAAGAAATAAAAAAACCATGCCTCAGAAAGCCCTTAATCCTACAGAACGTTTAAAGAATCTGGAGGAAGCTTTTATGCCGGGAAAAATAGTTGCTGGTGTAAAAAATGTGATTTTAATTGATGATATTTATACCACTGGATGTACGGTAGAGGCATGTACCCGTGTACTGAAAAAATCGGGAATTAATAAGGTGTATATTTTAACAATTTGTATTGGACGAGGGCAGTAGTTTGATGTATGATACTAAAATAAATAATACTGATTAACTCAGGAGGAACGGGAATGAATATCAGGACCGCAGAAGAAAAAGATATGCAGCAGCTCTTGGATATATATAATTATGAGGCAGAACATGGTTTTGCAACCTTTGATTTTACTCCAAAAACCATGGAGGAACGTATGGTCTGGTTTCGCGAGCATAATGTGAAAAATCACCCCTTGATTGTGGCAGAGGAAGACGGGAAAGCAGTTGGTTATGCAAGCCTCTCCGCTTATCGCCCAAAAGAAGCATACAAAGAAACAGTAGAACTTTCTATATACGTGGATAAGGATTACCGCAGAAGAGGAATTGCCGGAAAACTGGCGGTGGCGATTCTTAATATGGCCAGAGAAAGAGAAGATATTCATACAGTTGTATCCGTAATTACAGGAGGAAATGATGCAAGTATGAAACTTCACGAACAGCTTGGTTTCGTCCATTGCGGGACAATACGTGAAGTTGGGAAAAAGTTTGGAAAAATTCTGGATATAGAAAATTATCAGATCATTCTGTAATATGGGTAAATGGAGAGGGGGAGAAGAATATGAGTCATATGGAAGGGTATTATACTTCCGGGGAGTTTGCAAAGAAGGCCAGTGTCTCCATAAGGACAATCCGTTATTATGACAAACAGGGACTGTTAAAGCCGGCTAGCATGAGTGCAGGCGGATACCGGCTTTATACTGATTCGGATTTTGCTAAACTGCAAAAGATACTGTCTCTCAAATATCTTGGATTTTCACTGGATGAAATCCGCTCCATTACCATTAATGATAAGGATCATGATTACGTGGGAGAATCAATCAAGCTTCAGCTGAGTTTGATTCGTAAGAGAATTGAACATTTAAAACTGGTAGAGCAGACGTTAACAGAAACCTCAAAACTGGTGGAAGACCACCAGGCTGCAGACTGGAATAAAATCCTTCACTTAATCCATATTACAAATATGGAAAAGACTCTGGTGGAACAATATAAGGATGCAGCCAATGTGAGCATACGAATTGGTCTCCATAAAAAATATGCCACCAATCCCGAGGGCTGGTTCCAGTGGCTTTATAAACAGATGGAGCCTTTAAATGGCAGGCATATCCTGGAACTTGGCTGTGGAAATGGAGAATTATGGCGGGTAAATAAGGAACGGATTCCCGCCGATGCAGTGCTATGTCTTACGGATGTATCCAAGGGAATGGTACGTGATGCCCAGGAAAACCTAAAACAGGTAAAGGGGCAGATAACATTTGAAGTTCTGGACTGCAGACAGATTAAAAAACCGAAAGAAAGCTTCGATACTGTCTCTGCCAATCATGTGCTGTTTTATTTAACCAATCTGGATGCTGCATTGACACAGGTTACCGACGTCTTAAAAAATGACGGAATCTTTTATTGCAGCACCTATGGCAGAGATCATATGAAGGAGATCAGACAGCTGGTGATGGAGTTCGATTCCAGAATTGCTCTTTCTGAGGTAAATCTTTATGATGTGTTTGGACTTGAAAATGGAGAAGAAATTTTAGGAAAACATTTTAAATCTGTGAGAAAAGAAATATATGATGACCATCTGGAAGTGACGGATGCAGGTGCATTAATGGAATATATATTATCCTGCCACGGCAATCAGCAGGAGTTTCTTAGCGACAGATATGAAGAATTCCGGGACTATCTGGAAAAGAAGATGGGAAAAAAGGGATATATTCCTATTACAAAGCAGGCAGGGGTATTTATTTGCAGAAAATAAGAAAAAAGTAATAGAAAAAGACTTGACCGTGACGTTACGTCACCCTTTATGATAGCTGTAT
>SVDT01000054.1 GCA_015057775.1 Paenibacillaceae bacterium
TCTCATACTCTGCCTTGGAGGATTCGGAATAGGTTTCCCGATATCTTCTGGCAACATTCTGTACCAGTCCTTCAAATGCTACATCGTAGACTCCTTCTCCACGCTGTCCCTTGTAGTAGACCTTGATCTCTTTTCCCTTGGTTCCATGGATCAGAATGTCATGAACTTCCTGTGAGTAGTCCTCGAAAGGTGTATCAAGACTGAACTTATATTCTCTTGCAAGAGCATCTAAGACTGCACGGGTATAGCTTCCCTTATCAGTACAGGACTGCCAGCCCAGCACTGTGATGGCTCCCTGATCAATACTTAAGCTCTTATCCGGAATCATTAAATCCTCGTCAAACTCCATCTTGTATCCCAGACCAAAACAGTCCGGACAGGCACCAAATGGGTTATTAAAGGAGAAACTTCTTGGCTCCACTTCATCAATACTGATTCCGCAGTCCGGACAGGAAAAGCTCTGGCTGAAATGAATGGGCTCTCCGTCAATAACATCAACGGTCATCAACCCGCCTGCCAGCTCCATCACGGTCTCAATGGAATCGGTAAGGCGCTTTGCGATTCCATCACGGATAGCCAGACGGTCCACAACCACATCGATACTGTGCTTGATGTTCTTATCCAGCTTGATCTCTTCTGAAAGCTCGTAGAGACTGCCGTCAACACGGACTCTTACGTATCCACTCTTGCGGGCACTCTCCAGAACCTTGGCGTGTTCTCCCTTTCGTCCGCGGACAACCGGAGCCAGCAGCTGGATCTTGGTCCGCTCAGGCAGCTCCATAATCTGATCCACCATCTGGTCAATGGTCTGCCTGCGGATCTCTCTTCCGCACTTGGGACAGTGGGGGATACCGATTCTGGCATAAAGAAGCCTCATATAATCATAAATTTCCGTAACGGTACCGACTGTGGAACGAGGGTTCCGGTTAGTCGACTTCTGGTCAATGGAAATGGCCGGTGACAGACCTTCAATGCTCTCCACGTCCGGCTTCTCCATCTGACCAAGGAACTGCCGCGCATAGGAGGAAAGAGACTCCATATATCGCCTCTGACCTTCAGCATAAATGGTATCAAAGGCCAGGGAAGACTTCCCGGAACCGCTGAGACCGGTTAATACAACCAGCTCATTCCTGGGAATGTCCAGACTCACGTTCTTTAGGTTGTGCTCATTGGCACCTCTTATCTTAATATACTGTTTTGCCATACTGTACTCCTGTTATATCCTGAAATTTATTAATCTCACAACAATCGAATGCGGACTTAAGATATGAAGTCCGCACCCGTAGTTACTCAGCAACCGGTTTTTCCCATTATAGCACAACATGAACCGCATTGCAAACATTTGTTCGATAAATATTTTAATCCTGAATGCTTTTCTTAGAATCCATCCTGCTTTTCTCGTTGGGAAGAAAATTATGGTAAAACTGTCTTTTGAAAAAAAAGCATGGTATAATTATTATAAACCACAAGAGAGGAATGAAGATATATGAAACCACATCCATTGCTTCCAGTTATACTCCTGGCCCTTTCCTTAACCGCATCCGGATGTAGGATGAATTCCCGGTTGGAGGAGACCCCTTCCCAGCCGTCTGGATCCACCACAAAACAGGATACTGCAGCACAAGAAGAAAGCAGCACGGAAGCTGTAAAAACAGATACAGAAAATAGCGTCAGTCCGGTAACAGTAAAAACCTGGGCTACGGTTACCAGTGAGAAATATACTGACCACGGAGCCCTGATTTACCGTTGGAACAGCCGGGTTCCGGAGGTAATCATTCCTGATAACCCCACTTCCCAGTATCTCATCAACCGGAACGTTAGAGAAAATGACCAGAACACCAGGCGAAACAATTTTATCAGCGATACCATGGAAATCCCACCAACAGAAGCTGGTAATCCACAGAATAATTACCTTTATACCTTTGATTATCAGGTACTGCGAAATGACGGAAAAATTTTAAGTCTGAAGCAGAACGGAACCGATATCAGGGGAAATGACCGCAATGATACATTTGCCTTTTTAAGTTCTTATGATGTGGAAAATGGAAAGAGGATTACGCTATCTGCTCTTTCCGATGATCCGGAGGGATTAAAGCTGGCTCTGGCCCAGGCTGCGGCAGATCAGACATCTGCAGACTTTAGCGCGACCCTTCTTAGCCAGATCATGTCTTCCGACCTCAGCCAGTTTGTACTTTTAAAGGAAGGAATTTTATTATCCACTCAGTGGAATGGGGGGAAAATCAGGTCTTCTCCTAAACCGGAAACGCTGATCCCTTATAAGCAGGTTGGTGATAAACTCAATGATTATGGGAAACAGCTCATGGCAGTTGCGCAAAAATCAGAAGATGAAGCCGTAAATGCCGCGGCACAACCAGATTATATATTTCCTGAAAGCAGCACAGGCTATCTCACAGGGGGAGACTTGCTGGAAGCTGATCCATCAATGCTGAGACTGGCAAGAAACGAAATCTACGCCCGCCATGGCAGAAAATTTGATGCAGCAGATCTGCAGGAATATTTCAACAGTAAATCATGGTATCACGCTGAGACGGCCCCCACTGATTTCAAAGAGGATGTTCTAAATGAGATCGAAAAGAAAAATCTGGAGCTGATTAAGACAGCGGAAAGTCAGCTGCCTGACAAAGAAATCACTGATGAAGGTGTTATCTTGAAACCAGACAAAGATTATCTACTGGATTTAGATGGTGATGGTGTCTGCGAAACCATTCGCTGGAGCAGCACTGAAGACCAGAAGGATTCTTATGAGAAAAGCCTCAAACTTTCTATTAATGGCAAGAGCCAGACCTCGATTCCTGAAAATGTAAGGGGCAACATCAGTCTGACAGCATTGGACCTTAATAAAAAGGATCAGCAAATCGAGCTTCACCTGGATATATCCCAGGAATCCGATTCCCTTTACTCATACAGCTTCTATCGTTACCAAAACGGCAGTCTGGAGTTGATTGGAGATCTGGCAGGTCCGGTCTGCGGAGGAAATGGATCTCTTTTCCGTGAGGGAGGTTTAACAGCGGAGGGAGATGGAATTTTAAAAGTATCTTCAGATACTCCATTTATGGGATCTACTCTCCAGTTTGGGTGTTACTTCGTAGATCTGGTTTGGTCCTATGAAGACGGGAAATTAAAAGAAGTACCCCAGAATGTTTATTTCAATAAGTATTATGACATGATCACCAACGCGTTTCTTCATCAGAATCCGGAGAATTATTATGTGGTATCCCATACATTTTCTGTCACAACTTCTATGAAAGGAGATACCCCCGCTTTCTCTGTCAGTCCTGGAGAAACAGTCTGTCCTATCGGATGGGCAGTAAAGGACGGACACTCCTATATCCTGGTTATGAACGAGGCCGGAGCCTGGGGATGGGTAAAGGAATCCGCCTGGGATGCCAATCCTGATACAGCATTTTATCTGGCAGTCCCCGCCTGGGGATAGAAAAATACCTTGCATCGGCAAAAAAGCCGGGCAAGGTATTTTTTTCGTTATCTAATCAGGCAAGTGACTATTCTCCAGCCACGCCACCTGCATCCTCATCCTCCTCATCAAGTTCCCTCATCAGCTGGGGAAAGCTCTCCCGTTCAAATTCCTGTATAGAAATGGATTTCTTGTTGGGGTTTGCGAAAACAAAGGTCTTGTCTACATTTTCCACATAGTTCTGAATCTTATCATTGGTAGCGCTGATAATGGCCTGGAAACCAAGGCCACGGATCAGCTCGATACAACTTGCCACCTTTTCCCCATCCATCTTGGAAAATGCCTCGTCAAGAACAACAAGACGGATGGTTGGGTTTCTCTGAATCTTCTGAGGCACATTAATCCGGTATGCCTGGGCAAAGCTGGCAAGAAGCGCCACGTAAAGAGGATTCTGCCCCTCTCCGCCGGAATTCTTCTTAATCATTTTGCTTAAACGGATCTTAATAACCTCATCCTCATTCTGAATCAGCTGCTGCATATCAAAGTTCAGATAGGTACGGTAATCCGCATATTTATCCATATTCCGCTTTGCTTCTTCCATCTGCTCCGGAGTTGCATTTTCCGGCGGAATGAAGATATTAATCAGATCATTAATTAATTCCCCGTACTGGTTTTCATGTTCCATGGTGAAAAGATTCATCTGATTGTCCAGAGAATCCGTCAGCTGGGAAGGGTTGATTTCCAGAGAATCATCCATGAACATGTCATAGTACCTGCCATCCGGCCCCTTGTTCTTTCCAATGACAAACTGATACTTGTCCTTTCCGAAATCCAGTCTGTTGATAATCCGGTTCAGCTCATCCCTTCTCTGCAGCGCATCCCGAATGGCGCTTCGGATCTTAAACATAAAGTCGTCTTTAAAATGAAGGACTGCGGACTTGGCCTGCTCTGCTGCCATGTTTTTATATTCTTCCAGATTTGCGCACTCCATGATCTCCAGAAGACGGTCATATTCCTGATTGTCCTCAGCAGTCAGTGAAAAGTTCCGGTTGGGGTACTTACGCACATACTCGCCTCTCGCAGAGACAAGAAGGCGGTACGCCTCTTCACGGGCTTCCTCTGCTCTCTTTAAAAGAGCGAAGTAGCGGTCCTTCAAACGGTCATAGCGGGGAGTTTCATTGCCCTCCAGAGATGTTTTTAATACTCCCTCCAACTCCTGGTCGGCCTCCAGTGCCCGTTCCTTCGCCACCAGTTCTTCTTCCAACTGAACCGCTTCACGCTGAAACTCTTCTGCCTTTCTCTGAAGGTCTCCCATAAGGCGGTCTAACGCCCTTAACTCGGCACGTTTTCCCTCGCAAAGTCCTAAAATAGCTTCCCGTTCCTTTTCCCATTCCTCCACATTCTGAGCTTTCAGCTTTTCCAGTTTCTGCTCCAGCTTTCGGATTTCTTTCTCTTTTTCTTTAAATGAAGCGATTTCCTGCTGCCACTCTGCATAAACCTCTGTTCCCTCTGTTAAAGCTTCCAGCGAAAGAATACGGCTGCATTCCCCTATAATCAGCTCCTGTGGCTTCTTCTCCGCCTCCATGGCTTCCAGATTCTTTTCCAGCAGACGGATTCTGCGGCGTACACTGTCCTTGCCGATATAGGCAAATCTGGTGTAATGATCGGGATTTATGTGCTGTAAGCGGAAAGTGTGGTACAGCATACATTCCGGAGTGATACCAATCCGGCAGCTGCGGAGTTCTTCCAGACTTTCGCATTTGATCACCTTTCCAAGAAGCAAATCCAGATAAGGCTGCAGATAAGACTCTCTTACAATCACTTCTTCCACAAGGGAATTGGTAAGAACCTCATGAGTGCTCTCTCCTGCCTTCTCTGTATCCAAAACTGCCACATGAAAGGCTTCACTCTGATCCAGTTCCTCATAGACTTCCATGGCTGCTTTTGCAAAGGCTGGGGCAACCACCAAAGACAGCTTGTGATTGCCTAAATATCCCTCTGCCGCATTTCTCCATTTCTCATCCCGGATATCCAAAAGATCCGCAAGAACGTGTACCTCCACTGCCTTGCCTGTCTTTTGAAGAAGACGCTGCTGGAGAAATGTTTTGGCCCGCTCCACATGCTTTGGATAAGCCTTGCTACCTGCTTTTAACTGGGTAAGTTCCTCACTGGTCTGACGCTCCCGTTTCTTAATCTCTCTCAAAAGGCTTTCCGCCTCTTTTTTCGTATCTTCCGTCTCCTCCTGCATCTGGGCGATGGATTTCTTTAACCTGGCAAGTTTCTCCTCATCAATGGTATTTTTCTCAAATTCCTCAATGTCCCATATGGTCTGGTTGGAGGTGGATTCCTCATCAATCCAGGCATTCAGACGGTCTGCCGTCTGCTGCCATTTTACCACACTTTTATTTAAATGGTTCACCAGCTCCCTGGCTGACTCCAGCTGATTCTTTAAGTCCTCATATCCGGTGGAAGAAATCTGGCGGAGAAGCTCTTCTCCCTGCTTTGTCAGATCATTAATCTGAACATCCAGTCCCTCTTTCCGCTCATCCTGACGAGTATACTCCTCCCCGGAAAGACGGATCTTATCCTTCAGCGCCTGAATCCGGGTCTGATAGTCCAGAATCTCCATTTTGCGGAAATAATAGGTGTTTGACCGGATGTTCTCATCCTTTTCCAGTACCGAATCGTAGAGAGATCTCATTTCCTTTAAATACCCAATCTCAATAAAGGTATCCTCGATCTTCTTTCTCATCCGCCCATACTGCATGACGCTTTCCTGCATATCCTCAATGTGAATATCCTGTTCCATGCAGATATATTCCTTTACGAAATCCTCCAGCCGGATATTCATGCGGAACGGAATTGCACGCTTAAAGAGCAGAGGAAACTTCTCCGAATCCAAGCCCCCCAGATAGACATCATACAGCTGTCTGCGGAACCGTTCGTTATGGGAGGTGGTAAAATACTCATCTTTCTCATAATGAACCTGAAGATAAGAAGTCACTTCTTCAATTGTCATGGTTCTTGTTCCGGTGCGGTATTCATTTTCCCATAACGGGCCTTTGTGCCAGAAAAACTTCCTTGATATATCATTGGTGGCTGTTTCCACATCAAAGATAATTCCCACACACTGGCATTCCCCGTTGTCTGTGCGCTTTAGCTCCAAAGCAATAGTAGTGGAGAAATTCTGATTCCTTAAATAGGCAAATTCATTATTCTCTCCGATATTGACCATTCCCCGCAGATATTCGATCAGATTCCGGTCCGAATCATCGGCAGCCGCCTTATTAAAGAATCCTCTTCCGTCGGTATTGGCATAAAGCAGGATCTGCATGGCATCAATAACCGTTGATTTACCGCTGCCGGAATGTCCGGTGAAAAAATTGATCTCTTCATGAAAAGACAGTGTCTTACGGGTAATGTAATGCCAGTTATTTAAAAGTATCCTGGACAATGCCTCAAAATTCTGATTCGTCATCGCTGTCTCCTTCTTCTTCAAATGATTCCAGCAGAGACCTTACGTCATCGCCAAATAAAACCACATTGATGCTGGGGTAGATAATCATGCGGTTGTCCCCATCTAAATCTTCCAGTACATCAAGGGGCTCCAGAATCTGATATTTTTTCAGCAGAGCAATGGCACGGCGGATCTCTGTGACAGACGGCTGCTTTTTGAAAAGCCGGTAATTGCCAAGCTTGTCGTGGATCTCGCTTATGGTAGTATAAACATTGATGCTGGTGGAAACTGCCGCCATCTGCTCATCATAAATCAACTTCAGCACCAGTATGTAAAGGGTAGCAAGCTTTGGCAGCTTTTCTCCCATGGTGTCCTCTCCCTGTATGTAGATCAGCCCCAGCTGGCTGTTCTCCAGCACATTAATACCGCTGACTGCCAAATACGCCCGGATAAACTCCAGGTGCTTGTTGCAGACTTTAAATTCCTGGTTATAAATAAAACGGCTGGAACGCTTGTCATACCGATGTTCCAAGATAAAGGTCTGTTTTAACAGCAGCCGTATGGCATCTCTTAATTCCGTCTTCTCTCCCTGTAAAAGCCCGTCATAATATGGAATCTGGCTGATTGAGCCAGTATATTCTTCATTTGTCATACTTCATTCCTCCTTACAAATACCAGCCGGGGATAACGGTACTTCCCATTATCGACCAGCTCCGGATCCATATCCTCCACTTTATAAAGGCTTTTTCTCCTTATGGAATAATCATAAGCCAGAATCAGCTTTTCAAATTCCTCCGGTGTGCGGATGGTATCTTCCCTGACCTCCATACGCCCATCTACCATACGGGATTCAATATAGCTTTCAATTTCCTTCCTGCTGTAGCGATTCTTCACCCGGTTTAAATTCAGAATCTCTTCTGCTGTCAGCTCCGTAGGTTCCTCATCCGGCACCAGTGTTTCCTTAAACTCCGTTCTGCTCTTTCTCTTTTTATAAATGGATTTGTCTGAAAGAATTGCCATCTGGGATAAGTTCATACAATTCCCCGCTTTTTCAATGGCTTCCTCCGGATCATCCACAAGAGATAAATGATTTAACAACCGGATCACAAGACCTTTCATGTTGTCTTCCTGATTAAGTAGATAATTTAGCCTTGTTACCGTAGCACGGATGTAACGGGAATGCTCCTTGTCCATGTTGGAAATCCGGTGTTCGATGTGATCAAACCCCCGTTCAATCTGATCCAGCTTCTCAGCCACATCTGCGGCAGTCACCCGGTTAGCGCTTCGCCGGCTCATTTCTTCCATCCACCCAATATCGTCCCGCAGACTGCCAATCCACCGTTTAATATCATTTTTATAAAGATAAAAGTTATCCGATGTCTTTAAAATATGGTACTTCTTTTTTACGATCTCCTCCACATAACCTTCCAGATGCTCCTTTAACAACTCTCCGTACGCTTTCTGCTCCAATAGACTTGCAAAAAACTTATCCATGTTATGCAGCATATCCTGCAAAGACTTATTAAGCCGTTTCGTATTAACATAAGCCGTATTTAAAAGGCTGATTCCCGCCCTCGGATCATGTTTCAAAGAGAAAAGAATGGCGTAAATGTTCTGAATATAGATCTGTGTCTCATCCTCTTCGTCGCTGGAAAGCTTAAAAAATGCCTCAATCATAACAGCGGCATAATCAGGAATTACGATATTCACCGTCATGGAGGCATAATCATCTACCTTGCGAAGCCAGCCTGCCCTCAGAAGCCAGTTTAATACTCTAGAAGCTGGGGGCAGCAATTCATCCGCCTCATCTTCCAGCTCATCCTGCCAGATCACCAGACGTTTCTGGACAAAATACTCCTCTAAAACCTGCAGGCACACCTCACGGCTTAAAAAGTAGTTGCTGTATTCATATTCTTCATTGATTCTTAAAAGGGCTTCTATGTAGGTGGACCGGTTTATGGAACGGAACAGTCCCCAGAAACGGTCCGGTATCTCATTCATCAGTATCATGGTTGTTTTGACTCATCTCCCATCGCTTGTTATTCCTATAAAAACAGACAGAAAGAAACGGCTATCATCCTACATGACAGCCGTTTGATTCTTCGTTCCTTATTGTATCTGATTCAAGGCTATTGCCTTTATTATACCAAAAATCTCCATTTGTTACAATCAGTTTGTGAAATGGTCAAACCATCATAACTCCGTTTTGTCCTCTGTTTCACCACGAAATTCTTCTGTTTTTGCCTTAACTTCTTCTTTCACCCAATCGGTCAGTCCGTCTTTTGGCTCCTCAGATGCTTCGCCTTCTCCTGACTCTTCGTCTGATTTCACCGGTTCCGGAATTCCTTTTGCTTCACGGAAGATCTTCATGAATTCTTTGCCTGTAATGGTCTCTCTCTCGATTAAGAATTCTGCAATCTGATCCATGATATCCCGATTCTCCATCAGAAGATTCTTAGCTTCTTCATAAGCCTCTTTTAACATCTTCATGACTTCTTCATCGATCTGGGAGGAAGTTGCTTCTGCACAGTTCATAACCATTCTTCCGCTTAAATACTGATCTTCTTTCGTAGCAAGACCGATCAGTCCGAATTTATCTGACATACCGTACTGGGTAATCATGGCACGGGCAACCTTGGTGGCCTGCTCGATATCATTGGCTGCTCCAGTGGTAATGGAATCAAATACGATCTCCTCTGCCGCACGTCCGGCTAAGTAACCAACCAGCATGGCGTGAAGCTCTTTCTTGGAGTTTAAGAATTTCTCTTCCTCCGGCACATGCATTACATATCCCAGCGCTCCCATGGTTCTTGGAACAATGGTGATCTTCTGCACCGGTTCTGCATCCTTTTGAAGTGCGCTGACTAAGGCATGACCAACTTCATGATAGGATACGATCCGTCTCTCTTCCTTATTAAGAACCCTGTCTTTCTTTTCCTTACCAACCAGGACAACTTCAACTGCTTCAAACAGATCCTTCTGGGATACTGCATGACGTCCGTTCTTTACTGCCAGAATGGCACCTTCATTAATCATGTTGGCAAGATCAGAACCAACAGCACCGGAAGTTGCAAGTGCAATGGCATCCAAATCTACTGTATCATCCAAAAGTACGTCTTTTGCATGAACCTTTAAGATGTCCACACGGCCTTTTAAATCCGGCTTATCTACGATAATCCGGCGGTCAAAACGGCCGGGACGAAGGAGTGCGGGATCCAGGATCTCCGGGCGGTTGGTAGCTGCCAGAACCAGAAGGCCCTTGGAAGAATCAAAACCGTCCATCTCGGAAAGGAGCTGGTTTAAGGTCTGCTCTCTCTCATCATTGCCGCCGCCAAATCTGGAGTCACGGCTCTTACCGATGGCATCTACCTCATCAATAAATATAATACAGGGAGCGGATTCCTGTGCCTGCTTAAATAAGTCACGGACACGGGAAGCACCAACACCCACAAACATCTCTACAAAATCTGAACCGGAAAGGGAATAGAAAGGAACATGAGCCTCACCTGCAACTGCCTTGGCAAGAAGTGTCTTACCTGTTCCGGGAGGTCCTACTAAAAGGGCTCCCTTTGGAAGCTTGGCACCGATCTTTGTATATTTTCCGGGATTATGAAGGAAATCAACGATCTCCGTTAAGGATTCCTTGGCTTCATCTTCACCTGCCACATCTTTAAAGGTAATTCCTGTTTCTTTCTGGACGTAGACCTTGGCATTGCTCTTTCCAACGCCCATCAGTCCGCCGCCGCCTACACGGCGCATCATAAAGTTCAGTAAGAAGCCCATTGCTGCAAATAAAAGAAGATAGCTGACAATGGTCTGGATGAAAAAGTTTCCATCCCGGCGCGTCCTTACGGTTTCCACGCCAGCAGTACGAAGACGCTCTGCCAGGTTTAAATCGTTGTCCATTCTTACCGTGTAATAGCTGACACCCGGCTTATATTCCCCCCAGGTCTTCTTGGGAGTAATGGTGATTCTGGTATCCTCGACTATAACCGATTCCACCTGTTTTTCATCTACCATATTCATAAAGATATCATAGCTTAATTCTTTATTCGTCCTCGTCGTTATGGCATTATGCAGATACGAGATGCCTGCTACCGCAATCAGAAACGCTGTAACCCAGATAACGATGGCCTGGGCATTCTTAGGCATTTTGTTATTCTGATTCTTGTTATCCATCTGTGTAAATTCTCCAATCCGGATAGTTTCTACCCATTCTATACCTCTATCATTATATTGTCATTCTCCCCATAAATCAAGAAAAGAATTATAAAATACTTATAAACACGCAGACTGGATGGAATTCACATTTTAAAATTTTTTAACGTTCTTCCCGGAAATAAGCCCGCCCCAGACTTGCCGGCGGCTGATGCTCTCTTTCCTTTCTAAGGCTTGTTATAATTAACACCACAATGGTCACTATATAAGGAAGTGCTTTAAAGATTTCCTGTGTGCTGCGGCTGAGTCCCGGAATGTATAAATAAAGGATGTAAAGACCGCCAAACAGCAGGGAACCCCAGATGGCATTGACCGGTTTCCAGAGAGCGAAAATAACCAGAGCGATGGCAAGCCAGCCTCTGTCTCCGAATCCATTATTTGTCCAGGTTCCGCCGGAATATTCCATAACGAAGTAAAGTCCGCCAAGTCCGCTTAATCCGCCTCCGATACAGGTTGCAAGATAACGGTAAGCAGTTACATGAATTCCTGCTGCATCTGCAGTAGATGGGCTTTCGCCTACTGCTCTTAAATTCAATCCTTTTCTTGTTTTATTTAAAAAAAAGGAAAGTAAAATCGCTAAAATAATGGCAAGATAAGTTAAAAAACCATAAGAGAAAAACGCCTGACCGATCACACCCAGTTTGGATAGTCCTGGTACCGGTGTCTTAAATGCTGCTCCAGTCACTGCAACGGAAATCTGTCCAACTCCGCCAGCCAGCTTTGATAAAGAACCGCCGAAAAAGTTACCGAAGCCCACACCAAACGTGGTCAGTGCAAGTCCGGTTACGTTCTGGTTTGCACGAAGGGTAATGGTTAAAATACTGTAAATCAGACCGCCCAGTGCCGCGCATAAAAACGCACACAAAAATGATATAATAACGCCAACCAGACCGTTTGGCTGAGCCGTGTTATTTTCATAAAGGAAGGCGCCGATCAGTCCGGCAATTCCTCCCATATACATCATGCCCGGAATTCCAAGATTTAAGTTACCGGATTTTTCCGTCAGAATTTCTCCCAGGGCTCCATAAAGGATTCCGATTCCCTGACCAATGACTTTTTGAATAAATATTACCAAAAATCCCATGAACGTTTCTCCTTCCTATTCTTCTGACCCAGCCTGTTTTGCGCTTCTTATTCTTACTTTATAATCAATAAAAAATTCACAGCCCAGGATGAAGAAGAGAATGATGCCGGTAATTACATCGGCGGCATTTTCATTTAAATTGAACTGGGAAGCAATCTGACCTGCACCCTTTTGCATGAAAACAAGGAAAAAGGATACTAAAATCATGGCAAAGGTATTAAACTTACTCATCCATGATACGATGATGGCAGTGAAGCCTCTGCCTCCTGCTGTACTGGTGGAAATCGTATGGCTGGCTCCGCTTACGATGATAAAGCCTGCAATTCCGCAGACTGCACCGGAAATCGCCATAGTTCTTAAGATTACCTTCTTTACATTAATTCCGGCATATCTGGCAGTGTTGCCGCTTTCGCCCACAACCGCTATTTCATACCCCTGTTTGCTGTATCTTAAATAGATAAACATCGCAATTGTCAGAGCCAGTACAATCACCAGATTCCAGCCGTATTCCAGACCGAACAGCTTGGGAAGCCAGCCTCCCTTTGTTGCGGAATTAATGGTACCTACAGAGTTGGAGCCTTTGGGATTTTCCCAGAAAATGATTCCAAAGGTGACAACCTGCATGGCAACGTAATTCATCATCAGGGTAAACAGTGTTTCGTTGGTATTCCAGTAAGCCTTAAAAAATGCTGGAATGATTGCCCACACCAGGGCTGCCAGAGCGCTTCCTGCTAACATTAAAGGAAATAAAATCACAGGAGGAAGGGTATTTCCCAAATAAATCATCATAGCTGCAGAAGTCACGCCTCCGATGAGTATCTGTCCTTCTGCTCCGATATTCCAGAACCGCATCTTAAATGCAGGTGTGATACCAACTGCAATACAAAGAAGTACCAGCGTATCACGGATGGTCATCCACGCACGCCGCTTCGTTCCCACTGCTCCATCAAAAATTCCTTTATAAACCTCCACCGGATTCAGTCCCGTCAGAGCGATAATAACACCTGCGCAGACAACCAGAGACAGTGCCACGGCAATCAGACGGATCAGCCAGGCCTTCCATGGCTCTATGGCTTCCCGCTTTGTCATCTGAAAAACCGGTTCCCTTCCTTTACTCATCCTTGTGTTCCTCCTGTCTTCATCATCAGTTTTCCGATTTCTTCTTTTGTGGCAGTTCTTCCATCTACAATGCCACTGATTTCTCCGCCGCACATAACCAGAATCCTGTCACAAAGCTCCATCAATACGTCAAGATCCTCTCCTACGCAGACAACTGCAGTTCCCTGCCTCTTCTGCTCATTGAGAAGATGATAAATGGTGTAAGAGGAGTGAATATCAAGTCCGCGTACCGGATAAGCAACCAGCATAACTGCTGGAGCCAGAGAGATCTCTCTTCCTACTAAAACCTTCTGAACGTTACCACCGGAAAGCTTTCGCACCGGTACAGACGTTCCGGGAGTGGCAATCTCAAGCTCTTCAATCAGACGCTCGGCAAGACCCTTTGGTGCTTTTCTGTCAGCAAAAAACGGTCTGCCCTTCCGGTAGCTTCGAAGCATCATATTGTCTGTCATATCCATGGCTCCCACAAGTCCCATTCCCAGACGGTCCTCGGGAACGAAGGATAAACGGACTCCGATTTTTGCAATCTCTGCAGCTGACATGGAAGTCAGTTCCTTTTCCCCGCCCTCCGGTGGATAATAGGAAATGGAGCCTTCTGCGGAAGGAACCAGGCCAGCAATTGCTTCTAAAAGCTCTCTTTGTCCGCTTCCTGCCACGCCTGCGATTCCAAGGATCTCACCGCTGTTAGCAGTAAAGGAGGCATTGTTTAACGTCTTTACCCCTTCCCTGCTGATACAGGTCAGTCCCTTTACGTTGAGACGCTCCTTGGGGTTTACAGGGTCTGGACGCTCGATGTTTAAGCTCACCTTTTTTCCAACCATCATCTCGGTTAAGGATTCTTCTGTGGCATCTTTTGTCTCAATGGTACCGATGTATTGTCCTTTTCTTAAAACAGCCACCCGGTCAGACAGGGAAAGAACCTCGTTGAGTTTATGTGTAATAATGATAATGGAATGACCTGCTTTTTTCATATTGCGCAAAACGGCAAACAGACGGTCAGCTTCCTGAGGGGTTAAAACGGCGGTGGGCTCATCAAGAATTAAAATATCAACTCCGCGGTAAAGCATCTTTACGATTTCAACTGTCTGCTTCTGGGATACGGACATTCGGTAGATCTTCTGGTCTGGATCCAGATCAAATCCATATTTTCCGGTCAGTTCATTGATCTTGTCATTCACTGCTTTCCGGTCCAGAATCTCTTTTCCAGGCAGTCCCAGAATGATGTTCTCTGCTGCAGTAAGCACATCTACCAGTTTGAAATGCTGGTGAATCATACCAATTCCCAGATCAAAGGAGTCTTTCGGCGACCGTATGGTGACCTCTTTCCCATGAATCAATATCTGTCCCTCATCCGGATAGTAAATACCCGAAATCATATTCATGAGAGTGGTCTTTCCGCTTCCGTTCTCACCAAGAATAGAGAGAATCTCTCCTTTTTTTAATGACAGGCAGACTTTGTCATTGGCAACTACCTGGCCAAACCGTTTTGTGATATTTTTAAGTTCAATGGCATTATTTTCGTTCACCCGGCTAACCTCCGTTTCATTTTTTCCTCATTTTTCCATTGTCTCATACAACCCAAAAAGCGGGCCAGATAGTCTGGCGCCGCTTTCTGTTTATTTCCGGCGAAATCTTATTTATCGATGGTAGTAATGCCATCAATTAAAATATCAAATGCCGGTGCGGATCCGTGCTCAGATTCATGGAAATAACCATCTTCAATATACTCAACATCGCTTCCGTCTTTTTTATAGGTCTCCAGTTTTTTGCCGCCTACAGTGAAGGTAGAGGTATCGAATACATGAAGAGTTCCTGCCTTGATGGCATCTTCCACTTCTTTTACCTTCTCCTCTGTTCCAGGAGCTACAGCATCTTTGTTCAGTTCTGTAATGGAGTTTGCTCCCTCTTTGTATCCCTGGCACCAGTCAGTCTCAATGGCCTTGCCGTCAATGACACTCTGTACTGCATAGGTTACATATGGGCCCCAGTCGATGGATGCAGAAGTAAGTGCTGTCTTAGGAGCAGTTGCGATCATGGAAATGTTATATCCAACGATTGGAACGCCTGCTGCCTCACATGCAGTAGGAGCACCGGTTGTATCAGCATGCTGGCTGATTAATACGCAGCCGTCAGAGATGAGAGCATCTGCTGCTTCCTTCTCAAGATCAAAGCTTGCCCAGCTGTTTGTATACTTAACTTCCATGGTTGCTTCCGGACATACGGAACGAACACCTAAGAAGAAAGAAGTATAACCACTGATAACCTCTGCGTAAGGATAAGCGCCTACATAACCAACTTTTACTGCATCCTTATTTACTTTGCCGTCTTCTACCATCTTGTTTAACTTAAGACCTGCAACAACACCGGATACATAACGTGATTCATATACGTTTGTAAAGTAGTTGTGCATGTTGCTCAGTCCGCTTGTTGCAGCCTGATAACCGGTTGCATGACAGAACTGTACGTCTGGATACTCTTTTGCAGCTTCCAGCATATAGGATTCATGTCCGAAACTGTTGGCGAAAATGATGTTACAGCCCTGATCAGCAAGATCCATGGCTGCGTCCTTACAGGTTTCATCTTCCGGTACATTCCATTTAATAATGATCTGATCGTCTGATAAACCAAGAGCCTTTTTCATTTCCATGGCTCCCTTGTAATGAGCTGCCGTATAACCCTCATTCTCATCACCAACATAGATAAATCCAACTTTTAAATCTTCTTTGGCAATTCCACCTTTGGCAGCAGCTTCTGTGGTTTCAGCTTTTGACTCTGTCTTGGCAGCTTCTGAAGCCTGTGTCTCTGTTTTCTCTGCTGCAGTAGTTGCTTTCGGAGCAGAACCTCCGCACGCTGACAGGGACAGTGCCATTACACTTACAAGTGCAAGGCCGATCATTTTCCTCAATTTCATAGACTTTTCCTCCTTAAACATCAGCTGGGACCATGAAAAAATGCGTCAGGAAGGACCAATGGCTCACCTGACGCAATTGTCATACCCTTATTTAATGTAAAAATACATTTATTAGTATATCATTATTTTTTCGCTTGTCAATAAGGAACATTAATATCTGGACAAATTTTTATTAACCTCTGAGATGATTTCTTTGACCATTTCAGGACATAATATTCATAGTAAATGTTTCCACTTAATTATCTTAGTTTTTTTAATTTACCACTAGATTTTTTATTAAAAAAGACGTATAATACTTTTTTTGAAATTATCCCCATACCATCACAGAAGGAGGTTACACTGTTATGTCAGTGAAATACGTATTTGTCACCGGAGGCGTTGTATCCGGACTTGGCAAAGGTATTACCGCAGCATCGCTTGGACGATTGTTGAAAGCCAGAGGCTACAAAGTAACAATGCAAAAATTCGATCCTTACATCAACATTGATCCAGGTACTATGAATCCGGTTCAGCATGGAGAAGTCTTCGTTACAGAGGACGGCGCAGAGACAGACCTTGACCTTGGTCATTATGAGCGGTTTATCGACGAAAGCTTAACAAAGAATTCCAATGTTACCACTGGTAAAGTTTATTGGAACGTACTGACCCGTGAACGGCGCGGGGATTTCGGGGGAGGCACCGTACAGGTTATCCCTCACATTACCGACGAAATAAAGAGCCGTTTTCACCGCAACCACAATTCCTCCGATACTGAGATAGCTATTATAGAAGTAGGCGGAACGGTAGGTGACATCGAAAGCCAGCCTTTCTTAGAGGCGATCCGACAATTCCAACACGAAGTAGGCCACGAAAATGCAATCTTAATCCACGTGACCCTGGTTCCATATCTGAAAGTTTCCGGCGAACTGAAAACAAAACCAACCCAGGCCAGTGTAAAAGATTTACAGGGAATGGGTATCCAGCCCGACATCATCGTATGCCGTTCCGAACTGCCCCTTGATGACGGAATCCGTAGTAAAATCGCACAATTCTGTAATGTTCCCAAGACACACGTGATACAAAACCTGGACGTGGAAGTATTATATGAACTCCCTCTTGTAATGGAAGAAGAACATTTGGCTCAGGTTGCATGCGAGAGCTTACATTTACCATGTCCGGAACCTGACTTAAAGGATTGGGCTGCAATGATCGACAACTGGAAGCATCCGGAGCATGAAGTAACCGTAGCTCTTGTAGGAAAATACATCCAGCTTCACGACGCTTATATTTCTGTAGTGGAAGCTTTAAAGCACGGCGGAGTCGAAAGCCGCGCAGACGTTCATATCAAGTGGGTGGATTCAGAGCTTGTTACCGACGAGAACGCTTCCGAATACTTCGGTGACGTAGACGGAATTCTGGTTCCCGGAGGTTTTGGAAGCCGCGGAATCGAAGGTAAGATATCCACAATCCGTTATGCAAGAGAAAATAACGTTCCGTTCCTGGGTCTCTGCCTCGGCATGCAGATGGCAATCGTGGAGTTCGCCCGCCACGTAGTCGGTTTCAGCGATGCCCATTCCGTAGAGCTTGATGAAACTACCACTCATCCGGTCATTCATTTAATGCCAGACCAGAACGGGATTGAAGATATCGGCGGAACTCTCCGCCTTGGTTCCTATCCATGCGTCCTGGACAAGTCATCAAAGTCCTTTGAAGTTTATGGAGAGGAATTAATTCATGAACGTCACAGACACAGATATGAGGTAAATAACGATTACCGTGATGATTTAATCAAAGCAGGTATGAAATTATCCGGTATCTCACCAGATGGACGTATCGTGGAAATGATAGAAATTCCGGAACACCCCTGGTTTATCGCAACTCAGGGACACCCGGAACTGAAGTCAAGACCCAACAGACCTCACCCCCTGTTCAGGGAATTCATTCGTGCTGCTGTTAGTCATAGGTAGAATGTATTCATTATTAATATGGAGTCCGCACTCTCTCACTGAGAGGCGGACTCTTTTTTATTTTACATACAGACATACCTTACTTAGAATAAAGAATAATAAGATATGGGCGGGATAAAAAATATAAAAAAAGTACTTCATGCTTTTTCCTTTTTTTCCGTTATATAATAAAATAAATGGCAGAGCTCCTATCATCATCCATTGGATTGAATATCGATCTATACCGATAACAGGAAATCCTAAGATAGGAAAAATAAAACTTGATATATAAAAAAGTGTATCATAATGATAATAGTTTAATCTGGTCAAAATTCTGGGAGCTATTCCAGCCATAGTGATGAAAGAATATAAGAAACAAAAAAGAGGATAATAAATTGTTATATATTTTTTATTATCCTTTATAAAATATAAAAGTACTCCTAGGGATACAAAAATAAAGCCCCCTTCATTGAAGAACATATTTCCCATAAAACCTTCAAATAAATAAATTATATTGTCAGTGTAAATGTCAACATAATAACAGACTATAACACCAATCAGCTGCCAAATAATATATAACAATAAATAAGTCTTCGCTTTAGAATGCTTTTCGCGTATCCATTCATATAATTGAATAATCACTGCAATAGAAAATAAGGTTACAAATATATTATTGTCTATATAATCACCATTGGAAAAGCAGTTAATTATGTAATCCAATATTCCCATTCCAAAGCCAAACAGATACATACGCAGCACATAGACTTTTTTATTCCTTGTATGCGAAAAACCTGTTACCATGCAAAAAACAAATATAGGAGCAGACATCCTACCAATATATCGAAACCAGATTGGAGCATTTGGAAAAAAGAGACCAATGTGGTCTATCACCATAAAACATAAAGCCAATAACTTTAAACTAAATGTAGTCATATTTACCTCTCCTGATACTTACTTGTATCACCTGTAATAGATTTAATCATAACATAGACAGCAGTTATACTCAACTTATACAAATCCTTTCATCCGGTCAACCACCTCATTTTAATTTGCAAATTGCCTGTCCGCCGCTGAAACACCAGTAAACTCCATTATTTCCATGAAGTTACCAGAAGTTGGTACACGCTTCCATTGCTAAGGCTTCATTTTTATTCTGAAAATAAGAATTTACTTTATATTATTATTTTCTTTCATTTTTTTCTTGCACTTTTCTCATCTTCTGCTATAATATAATGCAACGTGTGTCTGCACGGAAGACACTTGTTTTTGCATGAGACACACAAAAAGGAGGATAAAATTATGAAATTGAAAAAAGTATTTGCACTGACTATGGTTGCATGCTTAAGCGCCAGTGTAATCGCCGGATGCAGTTCCAGTCCCCAGTCTGCTAAGGATAACGGTGAGAAGGTAATCAAGATCGGAGTTTTTGAACCAACCACCGGAGAGAACGGCGGCGGCGGTATGCAGGAAGTATTAGGTATGCGTTATGCAAACAAGACTCACCCCACTGTGAAGATCGGCGGAGAGGAATATCAGGTTAAATTAGTGGAAGTTGATAATAAATCTGATAAGACAGAAGCCGTAAATGCAGCGCAGAAGCTTGTCAGCGAAAAAGTATCTGTTGTACTGGGCAGTTATGGTTCCGGTGTATCCATTGCAGCCGGACAGATCTTCGCAGATGCAAAGATTCCTGCAATCGGAGCTTCCTGTACCAATCCTCAGGTTACTCAGGGCAACGATTTCTATTTCCGCGTATGCTTCTTAGATCCGTTCCAGGGAACTGTTATGGCAAACTACGCCAATGACAACGGAGCAAAGAAAGCGGCTGTTAT
>SVDT01000055.1 GCA_015057775.1 Paenibacillaceae bacterium
GAAGCAACGGGTGCGGTAAGTCCACGCTGCTAAAATCTCTCTGCCGCCTGTTAAGACCCGGCAAAGGAAACGTGGTTCTGGACGGACAGGATATCTTTAAAATGTCCACAAAGGCTGTGGCAAGAAAACTGGCGGTATTGCCTCAGGGACCCACTGCGCCTGAGGGACTTACCGTTTCCCAGTTAGTAAGACAGGGCAGATATCCTCATCAGAATTTTATGGGGCAATGGACCAGACAGGACGAGGAAATGGTGCAAAAAGCCATGAAAGATACCAATGTGATAAGTATCGCTGACAGAACCGTGGATTCCCTCTCCGGCGGTCAGCGCCAGCGCGCCTGGATTGCCATGACTCTTGCCCAGGGAACAGAGTACCTGCTTTTAGACGAACCTACTACATATCTGGATCTTGCCCATCAGATTGAGGTATTGGACCTGCTTTATGACCTGAATGCCAGAGAAGGACGCACCATCGTTATGGTGCTTCACGATTTAAATCTTTCCTGCCGCTACGGTCATCACATGGTTGCATTAAGTAATCGCAGGGTATATGCCGAGGGAGCTCCGGAAGAGGTTATGACTGCAGAAACAGTCAGAAAAGTCTTTCATCTGGAGTGTGAGATCTCAACGGACCCAATATTTGGAACACCTTTATTAATCCCCCATGGCAAAGGAAGGAGCATTGGTCCAGCCCATTCCTGTTGACAGACATCCCAGGCTGATTTACAATAAACTTATACAGAATTTACCAGTAGACAGGTAAATCTACTGGTTTGGATAAGGAAGGAGCTGATAACATATGCTATTCAGCTTAAATGATTTTTTAATCGCTGTCTCCTTTGCATTGGACTTTATGGAGAAGGACCGGCTGGGAATGCAGTCCAATCATGGAAAGAGAACAGCTTATTTAACCGTATGCATCGCCAGGAGGATGAATTTATCAGAGGAAGAGATTTATGATGCAGCTGCGCTTTCCATCCTACATGATAACGGTTTAAGTGAATCAAGCCTTTATGAAGATCTTCCAGGGGAATGGGATCATGCAGTAACCAGATTCGAAGGCTCCAGAGGCCATTGTATGATTGGGGAAAAGAATATAAAAGACTACCCGTTTCTGACAAAACCGCAGGATGTAATTCTCTATCATCATGAGCGTTATGACGGAAATGGGTATTTTGGGTTAAAAGGAGATGATATACCGCTCATTTCTCAGATTATTGCTGCGGCTGACAGTTTTGAAAACTATTTTAAGTTTGCAGACGGAGATTATTCTCATGAAGAAGTGTTAAAATGGCTTTCCATCTGTCAGGCTGGCATGGTTTGTCCAAGGCTTGCCAAAGTTCTTCAGTTGATGGTGGAAGATCAGTCGGTCTGGGCAAATCTAAGCAATGACAGGATTGAGCAGGCGCTTGATGAGGTGGTTCCGTCCTTTGAAATGGACATATCTCTGGACAAAATCCGGCAGGTTACTGGAGTATTTTCCAGAATCGTTGACTGCAAATCCAGTTTCACCAGACGTCATTCCAAGGGTTTGGCAGAAAAAGCGGCCCGAATGGCTGAATATTATAATAAGGATCAGGAGGAGACGGCCAGGCTGATTATTGCAGCCGATTTGCATGATTTAGGAAAGCTGGCTGTGCCAAACAGTATTCTTGACGTTCCCCGTGCCCTGACACCGGAGGAATTTGAGACAGTAAAAAAACATGTGTATTATACAAGAGTCGCACTTGAGAACATCAGGGGGTTTGAAGACATCACAGAATGGGCTGCCAATCACCATGAAAAGCTGAATGGGAAGGGATATCCCTTTGGTAAAACAGGGGTTGAACTGGATTTTAATTCACGCATGATGGGCTGCCTTGATGTGTACCAGGCGCTTACGGAGGATCGCCCTTATCGAGCTGGAATGCCTCATAGTCAGGCAGTTAAGGTCCTTTCTGATATGGCGGACAATGGTTTCGTGGATTCAGGCATTACAAAGGATATAGACCAGGCATTTAGTTCTGTTTAACAAAGGGGAGTTTATGAAGTATGAAAAAGTAGCATTATCAATTATTCTGGTTTCTTTGCCATGTCTGGTTTTTGACTTTCTACTGCCTGCTTATACCAGAGAGCTGGGCTATACGGTGTTTCAGTTAAGTATTCTGTATTCAGTTTATTCGTTTTCAGGATTGGTAATGAGATTACTGTTTGGGAAGATTTCGGACCGTTACAGCCGTTTCCTGGTGTTGAGCTGTGCCATATTCCTGTACGTAATAGCATATTTTTTGCTTTCCCAGACAAGAGGTCTGGGATGCTTACTGGCCGCAAGAATGGTACAGGGAGCCGCAGGAATTCTCTTGACAATTTCAGCCATCAGCCTGATTACAGCTGAGAAAACAAGTTTTGCAAAGGGTCTTGGAAGGTATAGTGGGAATCGGCAGCTGGGCGGAATCATAGGAATAGGTCTGACATTTTATGTGCTAAACCGCACTGATTTTTTAGAGGGCTGGAGCCAGATCTTTTTAATCAGTTCTGCTTTTGCATTTGTTTCGCTGGTTCTTGTATTTATAAAGAAACCTTCTCATACAAGTGAACCGGCTTTCCAGACTGGGAAAGTGGTCTATACTCCCCTGGAACAGAAGATCTGGATGTTGAATCTTTTATATTGTATACCAGCCAGCCTGGTGGGAGTTTTAGTGATTCCATATATGATGGAGACATATCATGTGGGTATGCAGGCGATTGGATTAGTCTTTATGTTGCCGGTAATACTTACTGCCTTTTTAAGTCCAAGAATCGGACAGATTGGAGATAAGCTGGGCTATAAGAAAACAATTTTTTCCGCTACTCTGATTGCGGCTGTTTTCATGGTTCTGCTGGTTTTCAGCCCCAATCTGCAGATATTTGCCATTGTCTGGACCTTGTATCAGATAGCGCTTACGGCACAGGACTATTCTTTGGATGCACTTTTTGTGCAAGGAGTTCCGGAACAGGTAATGGGAGATTTTTATGGAAAGTATATGCTTGGCACCAGCCTTGGCGGAATCATTGGTCCTTTTATGGGAGGAAGTGTTTTTTTGCTTGCTGGGGGAAGGGCGCCCTATTTTCTATGTGCTGTATTCCTGACTGCTATCAGTATACTTGTGTGGAAACTGATCCCTGCAGGAGGGAAGTCCGATGGAGCTGTGTCTGGGTTGACAGAAAAACAAGATAGTGATATAGTCATTTAATCAAAGGTAAGGAGAGCAGATATGAATTTTTTTATTAGCGATCAATTGACAAGACGAATGAGCTCTGTACAAATCAACCCGGTGAAACATTGTACAGAGTATGGCGGTTACTGATACGCTTATAAGATTCATCGGGAAACAGTGCAGCAATAAGAACAGCGTTACAGGCTGTTTCTTCTTTTGATGCCTGTTTTCCCTGCTTCTTTTTGCGGTGAAGGGTCATGGACAATGTTTTATTTGTTCATGGCCTTTTGTTGTATGAAGTTGAAACAGAAGGCTGAGAAAGTTTGATCCAGGTCTTCTGTTTTTTTATTTAAATCAGCAGAGAGGATATTAGGATTAAAGGAGAAAACGGTCTGTATTTGAAATGAACACAGGAAAGAAGGAAGTAAGACGTGAGTTTATTGGAGATTACAGGCTTATCTCACTCATTTGGAGATAATCAGTTATTTTATGAAACAGATTTAGTTCTTAATAAAGGAGAACATATTGGAATTACAGGGCAGAATGGTACAGGGAAAAGTACCCTGATTAAAATTTGTACAGAACAGATCATACCGGATCAGGGCAGAGTGGTGTGGTATCCCGGCATAAAAGTGGGTTATCTGGACCAATATGCCAGCATGGACAATGGGATGACAATGAAAGCATTTTTAAAAACAGCATTTGAGGAGCTCTATACTCTGGAGAGAAGGATGAATGAACTGTATGACCTTGCAGCCAGAGGGCAGGAAGGAGCGCTTAAGGCGGCTGCCGTCTGCCAGGAACAATTGGAGCATCGTGATTTTTACCGGATCGATTCACAGATTGATCTGGTTTGTCAGGGGCTGGGACTTTCTTCCCTTGGTTTTAACCGTCCGATTGGAGAAATGAGCGGTGGTCAGAGGGCAAAAGTCATTATGGCGAAGCTTCTGATTGAGAAGCCAGATGTTTTGCTTTTAGATGAGCCCACCAATTTTTTGGATCATGATCATATTGTCTGGCTTCAGGATTACTTAAGCGGGATCGAACAGGCATTTATGGTGATCTCTCATGATGAGGGGTTTCTGACCAAAACAACAAACTGGATTTGTGATATTGATCAAAAAAGGGTAGTGAAATATTTTGGCTCTTACGGAGAATTTTTGAAAAAGAAAGTCCAGCTTCGGGAAAATTATACAAGGCAATACTGCGCACAGCAAAAAGAGATTAAAAAGACAGAAGAATTTATCCGTAAAAATATAGCAGGAAGAAAATCGAAAATGGCAAGAGGCAGACAAAAGCAGCTTGACCATTTGGAACGAATGGAGGCACTGGATCAAAAAGAAATCAGACCCTTTTTCCGGTTTGATCAGGGGACCCTTCCTTTGGCAGGAAAACTGAATGTATCAAATCTGACTGTAGGATATGGCTCACCTGTTTTATCCTGCGTGAACTTTTCTATGAGAGAAGGGGAAAAGGTGGTAATAACGGGATTTAACGGAGCTGGTAAATCTACGCTGCTAAAAACCCTGATGAATCAGATTCCTGCCTTAGGTGGTAAATATTGTTTCTCTGAAAAGGCGGTCATCGGTTATTATGAGCAGGATCAGGTATGGGAAAATGACAGCCTCACACCTATAGAAATCGTATCGGATCATTTTCCATTGCTGGAGAGAATGGAGGTAAGAAAAAAACTGGCTCAGAACGGGATATCAAAAAAACATGCCCTGCAGCCTGTGGGAACCTTAAGCGGAGGGGAACAGGCAAAAGTTAAGCTATGTCTGATGACAGGAAGAACTTATAATTTTTTAATTCTGGATGAGCCAACCAATCATCTGGATGTACAGGCGAAACTGGCGCTTAAGGAGGCATTATCGGCATTTTCCGGCACTGTTTTGCTGGTCTCCCACGAAATTTCCTTTTACAGGGATTGGGTAGACAGAGTAATCGATATCGGCTTTTACTAATGATTAATTTTGTCAAATATAATTTATTAAAACCATATTGACTTACGTAGAATAATATGGTAGTATTTTACTATAATAATTGTTACATGAATAAAACACGTGAGAAGTGAGATGATTCTCATAGTGGTTTCATATAAAATAAGGAGGAACAAACATGATGTCATTTATTCAGAGCCTTGAGAAGAGAAGAACCTATTATAATATCAACCGTGAGCTTCCTGTATCGGAAGAGGAAGTACTGGATATTATCAGAAAGGTGACAGAAGCAACACCGGATGCGTTCAATATGAAGAGTGCCAGAGTTGTGGTTGCACTAGGAGAGAAGCAGGATCAGCTGTGGGACAGTGCCTATGAAGCATTTGGCGGGCAGGTGGATAAAACTAAGACTGATTCCTTTAAGAACGGGTATGGAACCATTCTTTATTTTATCGATGAAGAACTTGTAAAGTCTTATCAGGAGCAATTTGCTCTCTATGCAGATAACTTCCCGGTTTGGGCGAATCAGTCCAACGGTATGCTTCAGTCTAATATCTGGACTGCATTGCGGGAAGTGGGTGTGGGAGCATCTCTTCAGCATTATAATCCGGTTATCAATGAAGCAGTTGCCAGATTGTTTGACATTCCGGCTGGCTGGAAGCTGATCGGTCAGATGCCATTTGGAGGCATCGGCTCAGAACCAGATGGGAAAGAGAAAGAAGATATTAATAAGAGAGTTGTTGTAAAGAAGTAATAATAGCTTAAAAGCTGTCCGGCACTTGTTCGCCGGGCAGCTTTTTGTATTCTTTGATTCTATTATGTGAAGTCTTTTACTATTTTAATATATTCATTTGCGTGATAATTCAAATACGATCCTTTCCGGTAAGCAGCTACAAAGTCAACCATGGTATTTGGCGTACCAAAGGAAAAACAGATCAGTTGATCAAGAAAATTCATATGCTTTAGATGGGTATCTGTGACAAAAGTGACTCCATAATTTCTGGAAGCCAGCTCTGCCCCTGCCCGGATATTGCTTGTGATCAGCATTTTATCAGGCTGGAAGCCAACCTGCTGAAAGACACGTTCAATTGTCTGACGGGAACGCTGATCGGTCTCCTGAAGAATTAATATTTCATCCTGCAGAAGACTTAAGTCAAACCATTGGTGATTGCAATCTTTTCTTGTGATTCCCTGATCTGCCAGCGGATGTCTTTTTGACATGACAAGAAGCATTTCTTCATGGCTGATGACCTCATAATCAACCTCAGGACTTTTCACTGGTTTGTTGAAAAAAGCCAGATCTGTCTCACCGGAGAGGATCATGCTTTCCAGAGTGGTTGAAGCGGACTCCTTTATATTAATAATCACATTTGGATACAGACTCTTGAAGATAGGAAGGGTACAGGGGAGCATATAGGTTCCGCGCATAACTGGAAATGCAATATTTAATACCCCAATATTGCTCTTAATAATATCGGAAAGTTCATTGTCCAATTCTTTTTTCAGCTGGAGGATTTCTCCGGCTTTTTTAACGTATCGTTCCCCAGCATAGGTCAATATGAAACGGTTTCCAATTTTTTTAAACAGCTTCTGTCCAAGGCTGCTTTCCAGACTTTGCAGGAACTTGGTAAGAGTAGGCTGAGAAATATAAAGGGAATTGGCAGCTTTTGTTATATTCTGAAACCTGGCAACCGCTAAAACATAACTCAAATCTTTAAAATCCATGGTATCACCTCTTCCTTCATTTTACCTGAAGCAAATCAAAAAGACAAGAAAATTATAGTTAGAAACTATAATTTATATGAAAAACATGAATTAGACATATAGTTAAGAAAATGTTATATTTACCATATCGATCGAATTATAATTCAGAGATGGTAACCGTTAGATAAAATTTAATAATGAGGTGGAACAGGCATGAACTACATAGATATTATATCTATTCTATTTTTGTTTGTAGTAGTGGCAATTGGGTTTGTTAAAAAGTGCAATATTGGTGTTCTGGCAATTGGATCAGCGTTGATTCTTGCCAGATTGGGGGGCCTAAGTGACAGCAAAGTACTGGCCGGTTTTGATGCGAAATTGTTTATTACTCTGGTTGGTGTATCATTTTTGTTCAGCGTTGCCCAGGTGAATGGTACGTTGGAACTTGTTGCAAAAAAAGGAATCGGACTTGCAGGAAAGAGAACCTATCTGGTTCCGGTCATTATCTTCCTTGTATCTGGTATTCTGACAATTATCGGACCTGGTAATATCCCGGTAGGAAACTTAATGACTGTGGTTGCTGTAACGGTTGCTGTCAGCATGGGAGAAAATCCATTGTTATTCGCTCTGGCGGCTAAAGTGGCAGCCAATGGTTTTACCCTGTCCCCATTAACCCCTCCCGGCGTATTGATGGAGAAGCTTGGAACAGAGGCAGGTTTTACCGGATTTGAACTTCCAGTCATGTGGAACTGCATTTTATGGTCAACCATTCTTATGATAGGTTTTTCTGTTTATTATAAGATCTGGAAAATTAAACCTGCGGAAAAAGAAAATATATCATTAAAAGTGAAAGAGCATCTTAATAAACAGCAGTGGATCACAATCACTGGGGTACTGGTTATGGTAGTCATGGTTGTCGGTCTGAATATTAACGTAGGACTTGCTTCATTTTTTGTTGCAGCAGTGTTGGTGATTTTAGGCGTAACGGATGAAAAGAAAGCGTTGGTAAAGGTACCATGGGGAACCCTTATTTTAATCTGTGGCGTTGGTGTATTGATGAACGTTGTTATTGAACTGGGCGGACTGGATCTGATGTCCAAAGGTCTGTTAACAATCATGACTCCAAAGACAGCAGCTCCAATTATTGGAATCAGTTCCTCTATTTTATCATTCTTCAGCTCAACTACAGGTGTGGTAATGCCTTCCATGATCCCCACACTGGGACCGATTGTACAGTCATTAGGAACCGGCAATGCTGGTTTTGCAGAGCTTGCCAGTGTGGTAATCACCTCTTCCTTATCAGCAGCATTCAGCCCGGCATCTACCGGAGGCGGACTGATCCTGGCCGCATATATGACAGCGTCAAACGCTGAGGACAAAGATCAGGAGCAGAATAAACTGTTCGGCCGTTTGTTTTTGATCGCATTTGTTTGCGTAATCGCAAATGCAATTTTAGCAACAATCGGAATTTATTGAATTATTGGATAATTGGAGGAACCATCATGTTAGATAGACAAAGAAGAAGAATTCCCTGTTCCATTATGCGGGGAGGTACCAGTAAAGGCGTGTACATACTGGAGAATTATCTTCCTTCTGAGGAACAGGCAAGGGATGAGATTCTCATGAAAATCATGGGAAGTCCTGATATCAAGCAGATTAACGGTTTGGGCGGTGCAGCTTCCGTCACAAGTAAGATTGCAATTATCGGGGTATCCAGCCGTGAGGATGCAGACGTGGATTATACCTTTGCGCAGGTATCAGTAGATAAACCCCTTGTAAGCTATAAAGGAAACTGCGGCAACATTTCGTCGGGAGTCGGTCCTTTTGCGGTTGAACAGGGACTTGTAAAAATAACGGAGCCTGTCACAATTGTGAAAGTATTCAATACCAATACAGGGAAAATTATTGAAGAAGAGGTTCAGGTAGAGGACGGAGCAGTCAAATACGATGGTGATTTTGCCATCGCCGGGGTTCCGGGAACCGGTGCTCCGGTTAAAATGAAGTTTCTTGATCCTGCAGGAAGTGTTTCCGGGAAACTTCTGCCTACAGGAAATGCAGTCGATGTGCTGGAGGTTCCGGGTATCGGGCAGGTAGAAGTATCCATTGTCGATGCAGCCAATCCTTTGGTATTTGTAAAGGCTTCTGCTTTGGGGCTGACAGGAAAAGAGCTACCAAAAGAACTGGACTCTGATCAGGAAAAACTGGATCTTTTAGAGACAGTAAGAGGGCTTGCAGCTGTTAAAATGGGATTAATTACAGACTATAAGAAATCTGCATGGGAGATGCCCGGAATTCCTAAAATGACCTTTGTGGCAGAACCGGATGAGTATGTGACCAACTCAGGAAGCACCATAAAGGGGGACGGCATTGATCTGTTATCCCGTATGATGTCTATGCAAAAGACCCATCCCACCTACGCTATGACTGGTGCCATGTGTACAGCGGCGGCTGCTATTATTCCCGGCAGTGTAGTAAATCAGGTTTTAAGACCGGGAGCAGATACAAAGTTTATCCGTATCGGTCATGCTGGCGGTATTTTAGAAGCAGGTGTTGATTTCCATGTAGAAGGAAATGAAACAATCGTGGAAGATACATTTGGGTTCCGGACTGCAAATCTGATACTGGAAGGATTTACATATTGTTGATTGGGAATGATGAAACAACTTAATTGTTAGAATGCAGGAGGATTTAGATGTGGTAAAACTTTATGACAGCGGCGTATATCTGATTCATGGTCAGGAAATTGTTTCTGAGGAAGATTACCTTAAATCAGGAGCTC
This sequence comes from Paenibacillaceae bacterium, assembly GCA_015057775.1. Classification (GTDB taxonomy): domain Bacteria; phylum Bacillota; class Clostridia; order Lachnospirales; family Lachnospiraceae; genus Lacrimispora. Next base: position 9,599 of record SVDT01000055.1, read on the forward strand.
TGACAGATTCAGAGAAAGAAGAAGCAAAAAAAGGGACAATCTCCTATCATATTTTAAAGAACCATAACACTTCAGAAGATATGTCTCATTTGAAAATTAAATTTGATGCCATGACCTCCCATGATCTCACATTTGTAGGAGTTATCCAGACCGCCAAAGCATCTGGTATGGATAAATTCCCGATTCCTTATGTACTGACCAACTGCCACAATTCTTTGTGTGCAGTTGGCGGTACTATAAATGAAGATGATCATGTTTTTGGCTTGTCAGCGGCACAAAAGTATGGTGGCATCTATGTTCCTCCCCATATTGCAGTCATTCATCAGTATATGAGGGAAATGCATGCAGGCGGCGGTCAGATGATTTTAGGTTCTGATTCCCATACCCGTTATGGCGCTTTGGGAACCATGGCAGTTGGTGAGGGTGGCGGTGAGCTGGTAAAACAGCTTCTTTCCGATACCTATGATCTGGCCTACCCGGATATTATTGCAGTCTACCTGACGGGAAAGCCAAATCCCGGAGTGGGTCCACAGGATATTGCCCTGGCAATTATCGGTGCAGTATTTAAAAATGGCTATGTGAAAAATAAAGTAATGGAATTCGTGGGACCAGGAATTGCGTCTATGAGCACGGACTTCCGTAATGGAATTGATGTAATGACAACGGAAACTACCTGTTTAAGCTCCATATGGAGTACAGATGAGGATACAAAAAGTTACTTGACCGTTCATGGCAGAGAGGCAGATTACCAGGAATTAAAGCCTGCAGACAAGGCTTATTATGATGGCTGTGTCTATGTGGATTTAAGTACGGTGAAACCTATGATTGCACTGCCATTCCACCCAAGCAATACCTATGAAATTGATGAACTGAATGAAAATCTGGGCGATATTCTTCGCCTGGTAGAAAAAGAGGCAGAGAAAGTAAGCAAGGGACGTGCTCCATTTACTCTGACCGATAAAATTATTAATGGAAAACTTCAGGTTCAGCAGGGAATTATTGCCGGTTGTGCCGGAGGCAATTATACCAATGTTATAGAAGCTGCCAATGCTTTAAAGGGAAGAGACTGCGGCTATGGTGAGTTCTCACTTTCCGTTTATCCTTCCTCACAGCCTGTTTACATGGATCTGGTGAAAAAAGGTGCTGTGACAGACTTAATGGAGGCAGGAGCTGTATTAAAGACTGCTTTCTGCGGTCCATGCTTTGGTGCCGGTGATACTCCTGCTCATAATGGCTTAAGTATCCGTCACACCACCAGAAACTTCCCCAACCGGGAAGGTTCCAAGCCTGGAAACGGTCAGATGGCAGCTGTTGCACTGATGGATGCCCGTTCCATTGCAGCGACTGCAGCAAACGGAGGTGTGCTTACTTCGGCAGAAGCGTTTGACTGCTGGGAAAACATTCCGGATTATCAGTTTGACAGCACTGTATATAAAAAGAGAATATACCAGGGATTTAATCAGGAACAAAAAGAGAAAGAACTGGTATGCGGCCCCAATATTAAAGACTGGCCGGAAATGAGCGCTTTAACAGAGAACATTCTTTTAAAAGTGTGTTCTAAGATTATGGATGAGGTTACAACTACAGATGAGTTAATCCCTTCCGGTGAAACCGCTTCTTACCGCTCCAATCCATTGGGACTTGCTGAATTTACCTTATCCAGAAGAGACCCGGCTTATGTGGAAAGAAGCAAAAGTGTTGACTGTCTGGAAAAAGCAAGAACTGCAGGAACGTCTCCGGCAGAATTGGATCCGGAGCTTACAAAGATTTATGATTCAATCAAAAAAATTCCTGGTATGGAAACCATCGAAATATCGGATACAGAGATTGGAAGTATGATTTATGCAATCAAGCCTGGAGATGGTTCAGCCAGAGAACAGGCAGCCAGCTGTCAGAGAGTCATTGGCGGACTTGCCAACATAACCAGAGAATATGCGACTAAACGCTATCGTTCCAATGTGATGAACTGGGGAATGCTGCCATTCCAGATGAAGGACGAACCGGAATTTGAAACTGGCGATTACATTTTTGTCCCTGGAGTACGTGCTGCATTAGAAAGCGGGAATATGTCAGATATCACAGCCTATGTGATAAAAGAAGATTCAGCCAGGGAAATTCATTTATATATCACGGACATGACTCAGGAAGAACGTGAGATTGTAAAAGCAGGAAGCTTAATTAATTACAACAGAAAAAGGAAATAAGAGGAGGAACAATATGGAAATCGTGCAGCCGGCAATGGCCGGAACACTGGAATCCAGCGACTGCCAGGTTACGGTAGAACCTGGTAATAATGGCATAGAATTTAATCTGGAGAGTGTGGTTATCAACCAGTATGGAAATCAGATAAAAAGGGTTGTAATGGAAACTCTTAAGAATATGGAAGTCAGTCAGGTGAAAATCTCCATTGTAGACAAGGGAGCACTGGATTGTACAATAAAAGCGCGTCTGGAAGGAGCATTGTTCCGTTCTGTCGGGCAATTTGATCATCTTCCATGGGGAGGTGCTGTTCGATGATGAATCCGGAGAAGAAAAGACTGAGAAGAACCATGATGTTTTTAAATGCCCAGAAGCCGGGTTTAATCAAAGATCCCTACATTTATAAACCTGATTCCATTATGCTGGATTTAGAGGATGCGGTGGCCGAAAACCAAAAGGATGCTGCACGTTTTTCCCTTTATCATGCATTGAAAGAAATTGATTATCATGGGTGTGAGCGGGTGGTCCGCATCAATGCCCTGGATACCCCTTACTGGAAGGAAGATATCCGCTGTGCGGTAGCAGGTGGATGCGATTCCATCCGAATTCCAAAGACAGAGCGGGCAGAAGATGTGAAGCTGGTTGAGGAAGCAGTTGCTGCGGCAGAAAAAGAATTCCATATTCCCCAGGGAAGAACCCTTATTATGGCAGCCATTGAATCCGCCAGAGGAGTAATGAAGGTTCTTGAAATCTGTGAATCCTCAGAAAGACTTTTTGGAATTGCCCTTTCCGGAGGAGATTACACCAAAGACTTGCAGACACACATTACCGGAACCGGAGTGGAACTCATGGGTGCAAGGCAGCATATGATCATAGCAGCCAGAGCAGCCGGTGTCCAGTGCTTTGATACTGTATTTACGAATTTAGATGACATGGAAGGCTTCCGAAAAGAGGTTGAATCCATTCATTTAATGGGATTTGACGGAAAATCAATTATAAATCCAAGACAGATCAGTATTGTACATGAAATATTTACACCAACAATGAAAGACATTATCTTTGCAGAAAAGGTAGTCAAGGAAATCGATGATAAGAAGGCAAAGGGAATCGGTGTATTTACCGTTGACGGAAAGATGATTGATATTGCATTTTATGACGGTGCGATCCGTACCATTTATATGGCGAAAGCATCGGGTGTATATAAGGGGGATTTGTAAAATGATAAATGCAGTAGGAAGAGATATCCCGGAAGAGATCTTAAAAGCCACTGGAAAGGAAGTATTCCAGGGAATTCACTACAGAGACGGATATACTTATAAAAAAGATGGCCCGGTAACCAGATGTGTAAGTGATAATACGAGGAGTAAATTAGTAGAAAGCATTCATGATGCACTGATTAAATGCAACATAAAAGATGGTATGACTCTTGGTTTCCATCATCACTTTCGGGAAGGTGACTACATTGTAAATATGGTAATGGAAGAAGTTCACCGGCTGGGCATTAAAGATATCACCATTTGCGCCAGCTCCCTTGGTAAGGCTCACGATCCAATCGTTCCATATATAGAAGATGGAACCATAACCAATATTCAGTCCTCCGGTGTCAGAGGAAAAATCGGACAGGCTATTTCCGCCGGAATGTTAAAAGGATTGGCCATCATGCGTTCTCATGGAGGCCGGGTTCGTGCTATTGAAAGCGGAGAAACCAGAATTGATATCGCATTTATCGGTGCACCCACCTGTGACGATTACGGCAACTGCCGTGGAATCGGAGGCAAGAGTAACTGCGGTGTTCTTTCCTATGCTCTTGTAGATGGAGATTATGCTGACCGGGTCGTTGCAATTACCGACTGCCTGGTTCCTTTCCCAAACTTTCCTGCACATATCAGCATGACAAAGGTGGATTATGTAGTCGTGGTAGATGCCATCGGAAATCCCGATAAGATTGCCACAGGTGCTGCAAAACCCACTACAGATATGAGAAAGCTGATGATGGCGGATTACTGTACCCAGTTTGTTGTTAATACTCCTTATTTTAAAGACGGATTTTCTTATCAGACCGGAGTGGGAGGGGCCTCCATCGCATCTACCATTTCACTTTCTAAGATTATGAAAGAACGCAATATCCGCATGCGTTTTGGTGTAGGCGGTCTGACAAAACCCATGTGTGATCTGTTGGCAAATGATCAGGTAGACTGTCTTTTGGACACCCAGGATTTCGATCTTGATGCAGTAGAGTCAGTAAAAGATCTAAAACACTTCCGTATTTCTGCAGGAGAGTATGCAAATCCGTTTAATAAAGGTGCTGTAGTAAATAAACTGGATTTTGTTATTCTGGCTGCTCTTGAAGTGGATATTAATTTCAACTGTAACGTGGTGGTTGGCTCAGACGGAGAGATAACCGGAGCCCAGGGAGGCCATCCGGACACAGCTGCCGGTGCCAAATGTGCAATCGTCATCGTTCCCCTGTTACAGGGAAGAATTCCCGCTGTCTGCACGGAAGTAACTGCTGTGACCACTCCGGGAGAAAGTATTGATGTAGTAGTGACTGATTATGGAATTGCCATCAATCCTAAGCGGAAGGACTTAATTGAAGCCATGAGAGGAGTGGACCTTCCTTTTAAAACAATTGAAGAACTTCGGGACATCGCCTATTCCATGGTTGGAGAGCCGGAGAAAGTGGTGTTTGATGATAAGGTTGTAGGGATTATCGAAAGCCGGGATGGAACCATATTAGATGTAGTGCGCAAGGTGAAAGAATATACTTTCGCAGATAATTAGATGATAGATACAGATAAGAAGAAATATAGTACTTATGCCCACCGGATTGGAGATATGGCAGGATCAGCATTGCTGGAGGAGGTTTATACGGCACCAAAGCCGGGGCTTGTGGATCCGCTCAGTAATGGAGCTCACCGGGACATGAATCTGCTTACATTTAAAAGAAGTACAGATGCTTTGCTGCCTTATTTTCGTGAATTTGCTGAAACAGGAATTCATATGTCTGAAAAACCAGAAGGCTGCTTTTTAAAGATCCGTCAGATTGGTATACGGGCAGAACATGCGATGTATGAAGCAACCGGACAGGTTAATACCCATAAAGGGGCTGTGTTTACCATGGGTATCTTATGTGCGGCTGCCGGAAGCTGTTTTAAAAAGTATGGTCAGGTGTCCATAAGCAGTCTGATGATGCAGGAACAAAAAATGGTTCGGAATATTTTATTAAATGAACTTGACTCCATACAGTTTAAGAACAGTAAAGATACCCATGGCCAAAAGAATTTATGTACTTATGGTTCCAGAGGAATCAGGGGAGAGGCGGCAGATGGTTATCCTTCGGTCATAAACCTGGCATTACCGGTTATCAGACAGGGAAAGAAAGAGGGACGCTATTGGAATCTGGTGAAAATCCAGGCGCTGTTTACCCTGATGAGTCAGGTGGAAGATGGAAATATCCTGTCCAGGTGCGGGCGTGAGGGGCTTAAGGAAGTACAGAAACTGTCTCAGGAATTTTTGCTTACAGGCGGTGCCTATTCTCAGGGTGCTATGGAGGAGTTAATAAAACTTGACACCTATTTTATTCATAAAAACTATAGCAGCGGCGGGTGTGCCGATTTGCTGGCCGCCTCTATCTTTTTATCTGAGATTGAGGCTGGGTGGGCAGGAAAGTGAGCAGGTGAATTATGCTGGAAGGAAGACCATTACAGGGCCGTGCACTGGAGGAATTAAAACTATTTTTAGCCAGTCAGGATCTTAACTATGATGAGGGGATTGAATATAGTGCATGTATACTTGACGATGATTACAAAATCATTGCAGCAGGTTCTGTGGAAGAGAATGTGTTAAAGTGCATTGCAGTAGATCCTCATCATCTTGGAGAAGGCCTATCCGGCAGTGTGGTTTCCCAGCTGGTTCAGTATGAATTTGAGCATGGAAGAAGCAGGCTTGTCCTATATACAAAACCAAAGAATGAGGAAATGTTTAAGAGCTTAGGATTTTATACCGTGTTCCAGACAAAATCTGTATTGTTTATGGAGAATGAGAAACAGGGATTTGAAAAATTTATCCAGGCAATACAGGAAATAACACCAATCGATGCCAAAGATTATGGGAGAATAGTTGGTGCAATCGTAGCCAACTGTAATCCGTTTACACTGGGACACCGGTATTTAATCGAAGAAGCTTTGAAACAGTGTGACTATCTGCATGTGTTTGTATTATCGGATAAGCGGACCTTTTATGGCGCGAAAGACCGTTATCAGATGGTTTTAAAGGGAACGGAAGATTTAAATCGGGTCATCGTTCATCAGGCTTCTGATTATATGGTTTCTGCTGCCACTTTTCCCACCTACTATCTGAAAGAAAAAGCGTTTGCAAATAAGGCCAATTGTGAATTTGATTTGGAAATGTTTGCAGAAATAATCGCTCCACCCCTTAAGATAACCAGACGCTTCGTAGGAACAGAGCCGATATGCAGAGTAACCGGTTCTTATAATACAGCAATGAAACAGATTCTCCCTGAATATGGAATACAAGTCATAGAGATTGAACGAAAAATACAGGGAGAAGAAGTGATCAGCGCTTCAAGAGTCAGAGAAGCTGTTAAAAAAGGCAGGTTCCAGGATGCAGAAAACCTGGTGCCGGAAACAACATGGAGATATCTGACACAAAATTCATAAGTATAAGAGAGTTGCCGCACTGGTTGAATGGGTGCGGCAGCTTTTTTATATGGAACTACCAGATTGAATGATAATCAAAGAGAGCCTGATTCTCATAATAATATCAATTTTGCTCAGATCAAGGCCGGTGATATCTTTAATTTTTTGTATACGGTATTTCAGTGTATTGAAATGAATGTGCATACGCTCAGAAGCAGCGTGCAGATCCAGCTGCAGGTCCAGGTAGCAGGTGAGTGTATCCATTAAGGCGGTTCCATGGAGTCTGTCATATTCAATCAGCTCCTTAAGACCCGGCTCAACCATATGAGCAGGGGAATGGGAAAGCAGGTAGGTTTCTGCCAGATCCTCTAAAATATAATCTTCATAAAAGAATAATTGACCCGGATCTTCCTTTTGCCTTGAAATTTCCAGGGCTTTTTTTGCCTGTTCGAAGGCATGGACCGCCTGGGAGAGGTCCAAAAAGGCGCGGCTTATTCCGGCAAAGATATGATTGGCCTCCAAAATCTGAAGAAAGTCCTGCATGCGCTCATCATCAAGAGGAGACCTTAGGCATTGTTCAGAATCCAGGAGAATTATTATTTTACCTTCGATCATCTGAGTCAGACCCCCGGTAAAAAATTTATCCAGCAATGTACAGATATAAAACAATTTTTCCTTTGAATTAAAGAGGTCGTTGTCTGTTATGTAAATTAAGTATAAATATTTTTTCAAATGAAGACCGGATTTTTTCACCAGCTGTCTGGCCTTCTCCGGATTGGGCTGCGGTGATTTTAAAACATAGAGTAGTATTTCCGATAATGGTGAATCGTAGGAGGAGTAAAAGTGAGCATTATTGCATAGCAGAATTCCTGCAAAATAGGCGAAGATCTGTAGTATTTCACTGTTAAATTCAGTAAAGGAGTGATTGTATTCCAATTCACTGACAAAAGCGATATTCATATGGCTCTGTCTGATGCGCAGGATACGCTGACGGTGTTTATAAATCTCCGGGTAATTCATGATATAAGGCGTGGAATAGTTAAGCATATGGCGCTGGAACGCGTAATCAGTGTTACATATATCGTTATATTTCTGGGAGAATCTGCGATTTTCCCTGTATTCCATCCACTGGGGCTCATCCAAACAGTCTTCATCCCAGCAGGAAGCCACCGGATTATGGGCGGAATCAATCACTCTCAATGGGTTTCCAACATATTTATAAGTCACTTCCAGCATTTTATTCATGGCATCCGGTTCATTTAACGCCCGGATCATTTCTTCCTTGTACTGATAAAGAGTCAGTTCTTCAAAAAAGAATTCCTCTGTGAGGTTGACTAACTTTTGCAGTGTAACCAGACCCGGATCACAGAGAATCCAGTTTATTTTATTATCGGTTTCATAGAAATGGGGCAGATCCTTGTCTCCAATGAGTAAAAAATTCACCGTGTCAGAGAGAGGCATGGAATCAGGCAGGTCTGATACATGTGAAATATAAATGATATCTGAGCGAAATGCCTCAGGTAAGCCGTCCAGACAACGACATGATTTAATTATGGAATCATGTTTGATATGACTATGATTGCTGTAGTTCTTAAAAAAATCTGCCAGATTCTTCATATGCTTTGCCATGAGAGCCCTCTTTTCATTGTTGATAAGTGATGTAATATATTATAACACCGATTAAATGACCATTCCAGAATGAATTGTTAAATATAATAAAAAAGTGCAGACGAGATTGTTACAAGAAACAAAAGTAATCTTAGTAATTCAGATAAGAAACAGATAAAAGTTTATAGATTCAGACATACCCTTTTCCCGTTGTATTTGATACTATTTTTCATAGTATTAATAAAAGGAGAGGACAAATATGCAGAACAAATACCAAAAGCTTTTTGAACCGGTTAAAATCGGCAATGTTACATTGAAAAACCGCTTTGTTATGGCACCCATGGGTCCCCAGGGTCTGGGGGACTCCGTGGGAGGCTTTAATCAGAGAGGAATTGATTATTATGTAGAGCGGGCTAAGGGCGGAACAGGGCTTATTATCACAGGAGTATGTTTCGTTGATAATGAAGCAGAACATCACTCCATGCCAAGCACTCCCTGTCCCACCATTAATCCGGTGCATTTTACCCGGACTGCAAGAGAAATGACAGAACGGATTCATGCTTATGATGCCAAAGTATTTCTCCAGTTAAGTGCTGGTTTTGGACGGGTTGCACCTCCTGTTGATTTGGATACAAAGCCGGTATCTGCCTCGGAAATTATGAACCGCTGGGTAGATATCCCTTGCAGAGCTTTGACAAAAGAGGAAATCCGTCGGATTGTGAAACGGTTTGGGGAAGGAGCAGCAATTGCTAAAAATGCAGGATTTGACGGAATTCAGATTCATGCGGTTCATGAAGGATACCTCCTTGACCAGTTTGCCATCTCATTTTTTAATAACAGAACGGATGAGTACGGGGGGAGCTTAGAAAACCGCCTTCGCTTTGCAAGAGAAATCGTGGAGGAAATAAAGAAAACCTGCGGGGAGGATTTCACAGTTACACTTCGTTACAGTCCTAAATCATTTATAAAAGACTGGCGTGTCGGTGCTCTTCCCGGTGAGGTATTTGAAGAAAAGGGCCGTGATCTGCCGGAGGGGATTGAAGCAGCGCAGCTGTTGGAGCAGTACGGGTATGATTCCCTTGACGTGGATGTGGGCTGCTACGATGCGTGGTTCTGGAATCATCCGCCAATGTATCAGAAGAAAGGACTTTACATTCCTTATGCAAAAGCCATAAAAGAGGCAGTAAATGGTCCCGTTATCTGTGCCGGCCGTATGGATAACCCGGATCTGGCTCTTTCTGCTATTGAAGACGGAAGCTGCGATTTAATCGGACTTGGACGCCCCCTTCTCGCAGATCCTGATTATGTAATAAACTGCGTTTCGGTCAGACAGAACTGATCCGTCCGTGCCTTTCCTGTCATGAGGGATGCCTCGGCCGCATGGTTCATTATGGATGGCTGAACTGCGCTGTCAACCCTGCCTGCGCAAGAGAACGGATTACAGAATTAAAGCCAGTTCTGAAAAAGAAAAAGGTAATGATTATTGGCGGAGGAGTGGCTGGATGCGAAGCTGCCAGGGTGTTAAGTTTAAGAGGCCATCAGCCAGTGATCTATGAAAAAACAGACCGTCTGGGAGGAAATTTAATTCCAGGAGGAACACCGGATTTTAAAGAAGATGATCATGCACTGGCAAAGTGGTATGAGAACACATTAAAAGATCTGTCAGTACCTGTTTATTATAATACGGAGGTAACTCCTGAGTTGGTTGGCAAAGCCAATCCCGATACGGTTATTGTTGCAACCGGTTCAAGAC
>SVDT01000056.1 GCA_015057775.1 Paenibacillaceae bacterium
ATACGATATAATACTGTGTCAAATCCGCTGGAAGCGTCCATTAAGCTTTCTCCCATCATCAGTGACGGAGCGCTGATGGCCTGCTCGGTTCCTTCTTTTGCTTTCAGAACATCACCCTGGGCTTCTTCCCAGTTTTTACCGTTTTCTTTTGCTACCAGCATGGTCAGTTCCTCCATATGCTCGATCAGTAAATCTCTCAGCTTATAAAGAATCTGAACTCTTTTAATAACCGGAGTTGCTGACCAGGATGGAAATGCAGCTTTCGCTGCTGCTACAGCCTCTTCCACTTCATCCGGAGTACAGCATGGTACTTTCGCAATCACTTCACCAGTGCTTGGGTCAAAGGCATCTGTATACTTCGTTGTTTTAGATTCCTTCCACTGACCGTTTACAAAATACTTTAATGTTTTTACTTCTCCCATTTTTCTATCCATTCCTTTCTTAGCGGTTTTATATATTTAATGGTTAATATTATAGCTGCTCTACACAGTTAAAGATCCTGATATGCTGCTTCACATTCTCATATACGCCCTGGACCATGGCTTCATTCAGTCCAAAGTAATCATGTCTGCCTTCTGATTTCAGATACTTTTCAGCTTCTCTGGTAAGACTGTCAAAGCTGGCTGTTGCAATGTTGATCTTTCGGATTCCAAGTCCAACCGCTTTTCTAAAGTCCTCCGGAGTGATTCCGGTTCCGCCATGTAATACCAGGGGAACATCTGTCTTTTCATCAATTGCCTTTAAAACATCAAAGGCCAGTCTGGGTGCTACCGGGTAATTGCCGTGGGCATTGCCAATGGCTACGGCCAACGCGTCCACACCTGTCTTTTCACAAAATACTCTCGCGTCTTCCGGATTGGTGCAGCGGATTCCCTCATCTGTGCTCCCATCCTCACTACCGCCTACAAGACCAAGCTCCGCTTCTACGGTGGCCCCATATTCTTTTGCCAGACAGGCTGCTTCTAAGGTTTTGTTAATATTCTCTTCAAAGGGAAGTGTGGAGCCGTCCATCATGACTGAGGTAAATCCATATTCCAGAGCCTGTCTCAGCACACCTATGGTCTTGCCGTGATCTAAATGAACTGCAATCTCTACCTTTGCGTTCCTTGCAGCTTCTACCATCATAGGCCCCATGAGTGACAGCGGGGAATGTGGCAGACGGACTTCTGCAATCTGTAAGATAATGGGAGTGTTCATTTCTTCAGCTGCCTTTACCGCACCTTTTATCATCTCTAAGTTCCCAACACTGAATGCTCCCACCGCCCGATTTTGCTCTGATGCCTGATTTAGCAAATCTTTCATTTTTACTAATCCCATGTCCTGTTTCCTCTCTCTTCCTCCCTTTATGAGTATGTTTTGATTTTGTTTTTGTAATGTGTTGGTTATATTCTAACACCTTAATCGAGAACGGTCAAGATCTACTGAAAAAAATTTTTCTTAATTTGGTGATCTATTGGTGATTTCTTGATATTTTTGCTTGTGTCTGATATAATAGGTCAATAACAGCAGAACAATGGAACCGCCATATAAGGAGTACAAGCTATGAGAATTTCCCGAATCGAACAATTAGAGCAATATATACTGGAGCATAAATCCGCATCCATCGATACCCTGTGCGAATTATTTCAGATATCCAAAAACACGCTGCGCCGGGATCTGGAGGTGCTTGTGGGAAGAGGAACTGTGGAAAAGGTATATGGAGGTGTAATTGCCTCAGAAAATATTCCACCAATACCAGATCTGGTCACATTCCAGGACAGAGCCAGCCGTAATTTTTTAAGCAAGCAGCGAATTGCATCTCTTGCCGCTTCCTTTGTACGGGACAGAGATATCATATTCATTGACAGTGGAACCACTACCATGAATATTGTAGACTTTCTTACTCATTTAAATACAGTCACTGTCATAACAAACAGCATTCAGGTCATTAACAAATCCATGAATTATCCTAATATTGACTTAATCGTGCTCCCAGGCACTTTAAAAAGGGATACCGCTTCTCTGACTGGCAGCTCCTGTGTGGAATATTTAGAGGATTATAACATCGTACGTGCATTTATGGCATGTACCGGTATTTCCGTGGAATCAGGAATCTGTAATGCATCAACCGATGAGTATAACATAAAAAAAGCAGCATTAAAAAAAAGCCAGAAGCATTATCTTCTGGCAGATTCTTCCAAGTTTGGCCGGGCATCCCTTATGACCTATGGAGATATGAATCAGTTTGATTATATTTTAACTGAAAAGATGCCGGAAGACGCGTTCTGCTCCTATTGCAAAGAGCAAAACTGCGCCATTTCCATTGCTTCTTATGAGGATTAAATTGTGATTTCCTGTGAGTGGCTTAAGGTAACATCCTGTTTGTAGAACGGTCTCATACTTTCCGCCACCTGAATCTTCACATGCTCAAACCGGATATCCTTCGCATACTCCGCATAAATTCCGGATATTTTAGTACGAATCAGTCCATCTCCCTGGCAGGGGCGGATATCATATCCCTCAATCTCCCAGCGGGAGTTTTTCTCCAGAGTGAGGTGGATGTTTTCAAAACTCACGTCTTCAATATAGTTATCTTCGCTTCCCCGGATAAAGATTCCGTTTTCACCCTTGCAGCTGATATTCTCAAACCGCACATTTCTGATTTTTCCGGCCTTTACACCCGGCTTTCTGTCGTGGGCTGTGATGCAGATCGGTTCTGCCCTTCCCCACCACTCATGAGAAAAGCGGCGTGTTTCAATGGTGATATTGGAGAATACCACATTTTCAACATTTCCTCCGTCCCTGATCTGTATGGAGATACCACGGTTGCTTTTACTGATGGTACAGTTTTCTACCAGAACATTTCTGAAATCACTTTCCCCTTCTGTTCCGAACTTAATCGCAGCACTGGTGGAGATTAAAGTACAGTTTGAGATTACAATATTCTCACAGGGACCGTACTGTTTATAGTCACCGGAATTTTTTAATACAATTGCATCGTCGCCGCATTCAATGTGGCAGCCGATAATCCGTACATTGGTGCAGTGATCCGGATCAATGCCGTCAGAATTAGCCATCTGTAAGTTATTAAGAAGGCGGATTCCCTCAATTAATACATCGTTGCATCCCACCAGATGAACGGTCCAGAATGCACAGTTTACCAGCTTCACGTCACGGATGGTGAGATGGTTAAATTTTTCTAACAGCATCAGGGGAATTCTTGGATAATAAGTTCCTTCAATGTGATAACCGGAATTATCCCCGTAAAATATGGCCTCATTGGCATCTATGGTGCCAAATCCGGTGATTGCCACATTCTCCTGGTCATAACCGTATATAAATGCATGAAATGGTCTGCCATTATATTCACTGTTTAAAAAAGATGGAAGACCGGATTCATGAGCCACGATCTTTCCGCCGTTGGCCAGAGGATAATAATCATTTAAATCATCGCTGGCCTTTAATACTGCTCCCATCTCTAAATGAAACTCTACATTTGATTTAAGAAGAATTGAACCGCTGTTATAGATATATCCGCCGGGAAGGAGTACACGGCCGCCGCCTGCGCCAGTGCATTCGTCAATTGCTTTCTGAATTGCTGCGGCGTCATTTGTTTTCCCATCGCCTTTTGCTCCGAATTCCAATACATTGTAAATCATAATTTCCTCCATTTCCTGTGCCTCAACCAGATTGTACTACTAAACTGCCCAATTATATCAATTTAGACTGACAAATGAAAGGTCTAAACCAAAAAAAATAACAGAGGCGCACAAAAAAGCTGTTTTTTGTACTGCCTCTGCCATATTTTAACCTTTTAAACCAGATGTACTGATTCCTTCCACCAGATACTTCTGCAGGCTGATAAAGATAATAACTGCAGGCATAATGGAGAGTGTTGCCATTGCAAACATGGCTCCGTAATCAGAGGAGGAACCTGGATCACAGAACAATTTCAATGCAAGACTGACGGGATACTTTGCAGATTCATTAATGTATAGGAGGGCGGAAAGGAAATCATCCCATCTCCACATGAACGAGAAAATACTTGCAGTAATTAAAGCCGGTGTAATTAAGGGCAGTATAATTCTTGCAAATATACCGTAGTAGGAGCAGCCGTCAATCTTAGCCGCTTCATCAAGTTCCCTGGGAATTCCGTCAATGAAGTTAATCATCAGGTAGATGAAGAAACCCTGAATTGCAAAATAATAGGGGACAATCAGAGGTCTGTAACTTCCTACCCACCCCAGCTTCTGATACCATAAATACTGGGGAATCATTAATACCTGCGCCGGCAGCATCATGGAAAGAAGCATGGCTACGAACAGGAACTTTCTTCCAAAAAATCTGCATCTGGCCAGTCCATATGCCACAAAAGCAGAGGAAAATACCGTACCAAGGGTTGCAACAACAGCAATAAACATGGAATTTCTTAAAAATACAGCAAATCCTGTTTTTGCAAATCCTCTCCAGCCAGTTGCATAATTGGCAAACACAAACTTCTTAGGTATCAGCTGACCTGCTGTGATAAAAATAGTATTGCTCTCCTTAAACGAACTCATGATCATCCAGACAAGAGGGTAAATCATGATCAGACCAAGGCCGCAGACAATGACGTGATAGACAATCCCGCCGATTCTTTTCCTTGTTTTCATGAATATTACACTCCTTCCGTATAGACCCAGAATTTTTTAGTAGCAAATAAGATTAACGTGATCAATCCGATTATTCCCAGCATGACCCATGCCAGAGCCGCACCATAACCGGTATTGTAAAACTCAAAGGATTGCTGGTACATATAAACCGTGTAGAACAAAGTGGAATTCAGGGGTTTCCCCTGTGTAATAATAAAACACTGTGTAAATGCCAAAAATCCATTGATGGTCTGCATAACCAGGTTAAAAAAAATGGTGGGAGTCAAAAGAGGCAGTGTGATCTTAAAAAACTGGGAAAACCGGTTTGCCCCATCCACTCTTGCGGCTTCATAAAGCGTAACCGGAATCTGTTTCAGTGATGATAAGAAGATCAGCATGGAAGAACCAAACTGCCAGACAGCCAGTATAATCAGGGTCCAGATGGCTGTATTTACATTTCCAAGCCACGGGAAACTGGTTTTTATTCCTATGATCCGAAGCAGCTGATTTATCACTCCGTCGGTTGCAAATATACGCTTCCAGAGAATCGCCACCGCCACCGAACCACCGATAATAGACGGCAGATAGTAGGCCGCGCGGTAGAATGCCGTAGCTTTTGTAGTCCTAAACAGAATAAGTGCTACAATAAGGGCAAATACCAGACGCATGGGAACCGATACAAATGCAAAATAAAAGGTAACTCCAATGGTTTTTAAAAACACCGGATCATCTGTAAACATCTTTATGTAATTTTTCATTCCTACAAAGACTGGCGGTGCCAGAATGTTGTAGTCACAAAAGGAATAATAAAGGGACAGCCCCATGGGAACTACCATGAACATGAGAAATCCTATGCTAAACGGAAGGCTGAATACGAATCCTGCCGTACTTTCCCTGTTCATAAAATGTCTGAAGCTTTCCCTCTTTTTTTCTTTCATATACGTCCCCTCCGTTCACATATCACTGCTCTGATTGAAAACGGGGCAGAGCGTTCTCTGCCCCGAATATTACCGGAAATTATTTCTGGCTCATGATCTTATTGGCACTGTTAAAGAATTCCTCAGCAGCCGCTTTTGAATCAAATGTACCATAGCAAAGCTGTTCCTGAACCTGATTTAACAGATTAAATACCTCACTTGCTCCATCTGGCTGGGGAGGATTGATCGGTGAACTGTTAGGTGTTACAACTTCGTTGATATAGCGGATGATCTCCTGGTTGATGGCATCCATCTTGGGTGAAAGCTCCTGTGCAATCTTGCTGGATGCAGGAACGCCTCTTTCGCCTAAAAGAATATTATTTGCATCGCTTGAATTAATCAGATAATCTAACACTTTCACTGCTTCATCCGGATTCTTGGTATGAGCACCAATGGAGAAGAACTGGCTGGATTTTAAGTAGCCGGACTTTTTGGGATCAGGTGATGGCCAGGTAGTCATGCCAATGGTCACGCCTTCCGGAGCAGCGTTCTGAACTGCTGTCAGCTGGTTGGAGTTTGCAAATGCGCACCAGGACATGGTTTCGGGGCTGGAACCATTTACAAGTGGATCCTGTTCCACAGAACCAATGGAGATTTCTGCAAATACACCCGGATCAATGAGCCATCCCTCTTTTAAGCCGGTCTCATACATCTGGAAGAACGGAATGTAATCTTCTGCTTTTCCGCCCATCTTCTTATCACCGAATAAAACCACATCGTATGCTCTCATAAAATAGTCCAGATAAGTCTGGGCTGTGCCGTAAACGATTGATGTCTTATATCCGGTTTTTTCATATACCTGCCGGCAGACTGCCTCAAAATCGTCAATAGTCATATAGTCCTTGATAGTGATACCGTTCTTATCAAGTAACGTCTTGTTATACATCATGGCAGGAGAGTTAATACCTGCACAGATTGCATAAACTCCTCCGTCTACAGTACCGGAAGCCATGGTGTTTTCCGAAATATTGGATACATCCAGGGCACCCTTTTCAATATAAGGCTTTAAATCAACTAACAAGTTGTTCTTTACATACTGGTCTATGTACATGTAATCCATCTGAACCAGATCAGGAAGTGACTGGCCTGCTGCCGATGTAGCAAGCTTATTCCAGTAATCAGACCACTCGGAAAACTGTCCTTCAATGGTTACTCCTTTATTCTGTTCGGAATAAAGGTCTAAAGCTGCCTGTGTTCTCTCATTTCTGACCTGGTTCCCCCACCAGCTCATCGTGAGTTTTACATCTCCACTACCACCGGAGGCTTCCTTAGAAGGAGCCGTCGTGGCCGCCTGTGTGGTTGCAGGTGCCTGAGTTGCAGCTGTGGTAGCGCTTGCTGAACTTCCTCCGCAACCTGCCAGAGAAGCTGCTGCCATACAGCAGGACATCAGTAATGCAATTTTTTTCTTCATAATACCTTCCTCCTTAAAATTAAGAACTCATCTTAGGTAGTTTTATTATACGTTTCTAAGACTAAGCAGTAAATGCGGAAAACCGAGTTCAAAGTGGAAAAAACCGTGTTTTTTTGTATAATTTGTATATTTTTAACGGTTTTGTGTTGTATTATTGTTACGTTTTATATATAATCTGTTTATCAGATCAGGGGCTGTCCCGTTAAGGAGGACGTATGAAAGCATTTATCCGGAATCTTACGTTAAAGAAGAAGATTCAGTCCATAGTGTTTCTGTGTATTCTGCTCCTTACCATTGTTTCCATATTTAATATCCGCATGATCTCTGTTGCCCACCAGAAGGTGCTTTATCAGACAGTTGCTTCCTCTTTGTCTTTTTCCGCCAAGGAACTAAATAACCATCTGGACGTGATCAGCACCATGGCGGATATGGTGCTTGCAGACAGTACCATGCAGAAAAATCTGGGAATCCTAAAGGATACAGATCAGATCCAGGAACGCACCGTGGCCTATAAGGCGATCTATGGTATGTTAAATGAGTACTATTTTAACTTCAGAAAAAATAACATCCGCTACATGAGCCTGTACCAGGGTAATTTTTCCATTCACACCCACATTATCAATAAAGAAAAACTTCCCGATTCCATACGCAAGGACTTAATTTCACGGGCTGAAGAGGCAAAGGGAAAGACCATTCTCGTAACGGATTACAGCGACCAGTACGGACTTTTTATGGTTAAGAACATCCGCCGCACCCAGTTTTTAAAGCTGGATTCCATCGGCAGCCTGATCATAAACATTGATATGAAGCAGTTGATTGACTCTTCAACGGATAACAGCCATCTTTACGAATCCGCCGATTATATCCTGTATGATGGGGATAATTTAATCTACCAGTCTTCTGCCGTTACTGACAAAGATCCTACGGTGATCTCAAAAATCTTCCTATCCCGTTACGGTCTGTTTCAGTCCATGGGAAAGAACTACTTCTATGTAAGACAGGCTCTATCCAACTATAACTGGGATTATGTCTGTATCATTCCTTATGACAACATCCTGGCTTCTCTCACCACAAGTTTTCGCTTCTCCTTTATTATCACTGTCATTGCAGTAATTATTTCCAGCATCCTGTCTTCCGCACTGATTGACTCCATAATGCGGCATTTTAATAACCTGCTGTTAAAAATGAAGAACTTCGCTGACGGCCAGAAAGAGTCCCTTGATATTCCCTATGATTATACTGGGCGAACCGATGAACTGGGTATCCTTCATACCCAGTTTGACCAGATGGTAAATGAAGTAAATGAACTGATTCAAAACGGCTACTTAAACGAGATTCTAAGAAAGGAAGCACAGCTAAAAGCCCTGGAAACCCAGATGAACCCCCACTTTCTTTACAACACACTGGAATCCATCAACTGGAGAGCCAAATCGGTGGGCGCAAAGGATATCTCATCCATGGCTGAAAACCTGGGTACGCTTTTAAGAATTACTCTGGATCAGAAAAGCAAAGAAGTACCTTTAAGGAGGGAACTGGAACTGGTACAGTGCTATATGACCATTCAGAAATTCCGTTATGAAGACCGGCTGGAATATAAAATCACAGTACCCGAGGATCTTTACTCCTGTTACGTGTTAAAACTCACTCTGCAGCCATTGGTGGAAAACTCCATACGATACGGCCTGGAAGAGAATACAGAGGGCTGTTTTATTCGCATATTGGCAGAACGGTCTTTGGATGTTCTTTATGTTTACATAAAAAATAACGGATCAGCTTTTGAAGACCAGCTGTTAGAAAAGCTGAAGACCAATCAAATCAGTCCCCATGGCTTTGGAATCGGGCTTCTTAACATTCTGCAGCGGATGCAGCTGACCTATGGGGAAGATTATGGACTCACCCTTTATAATGAAAATGAACAGGCAGTGGCAAGGCTTGCCTTTCCTCTTGCCCGAAAGGAGAATGGAGATTGTTGAAATTAATGATTGCAGATGACGAACGTATGATACGGGAATCCATTTCCAGTTTAATAGACTGGAACAGTCTGGGAATCGAGCTGATTGGAAGCTGCAGCGATGGCATCGAGGCCTATAACATGATACTTGATGAATCCCCTGATATTGTTCTGACCGACATCCGTATGCCGGGAATTTCCGGTCTTGAACTGGTTGAGCGGATCTCACAGACAGACATGGATATCCAGTTTATTATTCTTTCCGGGTTCGGAGAATTTGAATATGCCAAGCAGGCCATGAAATACCGGGTACACCATTACCTGCTAAAGCCAAGCAATGAAGAGCAGATTATTGAGAGTATGAAAGATGTGATTAAGGAATATTATCACAGGCGTGCCTTTAAAGATCTGCAGGACAGACAGAAAGCACTAACCTGCCACCTTCATTATAGTGTGCTGGCAAATATTATTAACGAAGGAATTTTTATGGAGGAGGGTTTAAGTCCCGCCTGGGAAGTCTATTCCGGCTTTATGGATTTCTGCTACACCGGTTATGAGCTGTGCTACCTTCATTATCTGGAAGAACCCTTCCTGGAAACAGCTCTCCAGCTGATTTATGACTACATGACCGAAAGTGCACCGGGCATTGCCGTATACAGCATCTACGTTAAAAACACCCTGATACTGTTTTTTGAAAGCCACCAGGTATCCTATGAACTTCTGGATGATTTTATGAGACAGCTGGCATTAAACGATCAGTCTGTTACACTGGATTATCACAGAAGCACCTATCCAAATCTGATTCAGCTGATCGAAGCCTTAACCTCAAAGATCAGACGGTATGGTATGATCTATTTTATGAATGGTTTAAGACCAGTACCAATCTGTAACTATAAAAATATGATTGAGAAACTGGAACAACTGACTACTCTTTTGATGGAAGCAGATATGAAAGAGCAGCAGATGGGCCTAAAAGAACTGAAGGACACGCTTCACGATATCAGCAATCCTGATTTTTTAAAGCAGGCAGGTTCCCGCATTATAATTAAATTAACAGCCGGAAACCGCTATGGCTCTTCAATCGTAGCCACCGAATATTTATTGACCTTAAACCAGCAGACGGATCCGGAAATCATACGCAATATGCTGATGGAGAAAATAAACAGGATACTGGAGGACTCTTTGGAAACCACCAGATCCTACAGTCCGTTTATTGAAAAAGTCATACAGTATGTGGAGAACAATTTAGACAATCCAAGCCTGACACTAAAATGGATTGCTGATAACTACTTATTTATGAATGTGGATTATGTAAGTGCCCGTTTTATGAGAGAAACACGGCAAAAATTTTCCAATTACCTGACTACCCAGCGAATCCAGAAAGCAAAACAGCTTCTGGCTGAGGGGCACGCAGAGCAGATTCAATGGATTGCAGAAAAGGTGGGCTGCGGAAACAACCCCCAGTATTTCAGCCAGATTTTTAAGAAAAATACGGGTATGTCGCCCAGTGCTTACGTGAAACGGATGAATGGAGGAGAATAAAAAAACCGCCCTGGTCTGGTTTTGGAGTTCCAGCCATGGCGGTTTCATTTATTAAGAAACTGGTGATTAAGAAATGCAGTTCAGTATTTTAATCAGTGCATCATGAGCCATGGTAAACGCCTCTTCCCCGCTCATCTTCTTCTTTTGCTCTCCATGTTGTTCCAGTGCAGAGAAGCCGGCAAAATCACTGAGATGTGGCTCCAGGGATAAAAAGCCCTGATATCCACTTTCTTTTAAGTTTCCAAGTATCTTTTCCACATTTCCGTCTCCCATACCTGCAGGAACCACGCTTGCATCTGCCCAGAGGGCATCCTTTATATGAATGTAGGAAATATAGGGTTTTAACATCTCATAAGCTTCCATGGTATCCTGTTTGCACTGGACGAAGTTGGCAAAATCAAATACTGCCTTAAAATGATCCCCATAAAATTCCTTCATGATTTCCAGGCATCTGTCTGCCATATCGCCATAAATATCCTTCTCATTTTCATGAAGAAGAATTACTTCATTTGCTTTGGCGTAATCCACAAACTGACCAAGCTGATCCATCACCTTGTTTCTATATGGCTCATAGCTGGAATTTTCCGGCATAAAAAAGCTGAACATACGGATATTGGGAGTTTCCATTACATGTGCCAGTTCCACAGTATGCTTAAATAACTCCATATGAGGAGCAAACTCATCTGCAATTTTAATTTTTCCAATGGGAGAACCTACGGATGATAATTTAATTCCATTGCTGTCAAGGCGTCTTTTAATCTCTTTTGCCTCTTCTGTTGTATGCTCCACCAGGCCCTTACCATCTACTCCGCGCATCTCTACATAAGACATTCCCAGTTTTTTAAGCACGTTCATCTGAACGTCTAAATCCATATCAATTTCATCTGCAAATCCGGATAGTTTTATTTTGTCCCACATTATGCTCTCTCCTTTATTTAATAACTTCCTTCAGTATCAAATACCACGCCAGTCCCCTCTTTTTTTCTGGAAGCAGCACGTCTTTTATTTAATTCCTCTAAAAACAGATTTTCATCAAATGGAATTTCAACTTCCTGGTTCAGCCAACTGGATAAATGCATGGCGTTTGATAAAGTCAGTCCATTGATTCCTTCCACTCCTTCTGCTACCAGAGGTGTTCCTCTTAAAATTTTACCTGCAAATGCCTTTAATACTCCCACATGCTGCTCGTTGACACCGTCTGTCTCCACCTCTGTGACGGTACATTCTGGTGTATCAAATCCGCCTTTTGCGGTTTTGCAGAAGGTTCGCTCATTTTCCGCCAGTTTATGAAGCATAAGGCGGTCATTTTCACAAACCACTTTACCCATTTCCATGGTAATCTCGAACCGGTTTGTACCGGGTGCATCTGCCGTTGTGGTTACAAAGACTCCTGTTGCCCCGTTTGGATATTCCAGATAGGCTGTCACATCATCCTCCACCTCAATATCATGCCACTTTCCGTTGTGGCAGAAGGCACGTACCTTATCCGGCATTCCGCAGATCCATTGAAGCAGGTCCATATTGTGAGGACACTGATTTAGCAGTACGCCTCCCCCTTCTCCGTCCCAGGTTGCTCTCCAGCTGCCGGAATCATAATAGGACTGTGTTCTGTACCAGTCAGTTACAATCCAGTTTACCCGTTTGATTGCTCCTAACTCTCCACCAGTTACCAGCTCATGCAGCTTTCTGTAAATGCAGTTGGTTCTTTGATTGAACATCATGGCAAATACCCGGTCAGATTTTTGCGCTGCTTCATTCATCTCTCTGACCTGAGCTGTGTAAACGCCTGCAGGCTTCTCACACAGAACATGTTGACCGTGCTCCATAGCATAGATTGTAAGCTTTGGATGCTGATAATGAGGTACAGCAATTAATACAGCATCACACACTCCTGCATCGATTAAATCCGATCCTTCTTTAAAAAATAAAGTCTCATCAGGCATATATTCTTTCGCCCAGGCAATCCGTCCGTCCTCCCTGTCAGCCACTGCTGTCACTTCAATCTCCGGAACCTTACCTTCCTGAATACTCTTCAAATGGTTGGTACCCATATTGCCAATTCCGATAATTCCCAGTCTCACTTTTTCCATGATTTATTTCTCCTCACTTCCTGCAGATTCATAGATATCCATCATCGTATTAAATGTAAGCCGAACCGACTTAAGATCATTTCCATAGGCTTTTCCTGTGCAGACACAGTCATAAAAATCGTGAATGCAGGCTTCATGTCCACTGCCCCAGTAAGATTTTCCCGGTACAAGGCTTTTTTTCGAACGCCAGATAACAGGCTCCATCTCCCCTGCCTCCTGATAAGTGACTGTATCTCCTTCCACCCGGATAAATCCTCTTTCCCCTGCAATCTCAATGAGAACAGGCGCGTCACTGACGTATGCAGTCGTGGCGTAGAAGCTGGCTCTTACAGGATCTTTCCCCTGTGTAAACTCCATATAGGCTTCCAGGGTATCCTCCACCTCTACAATACCCTTTAAGTGATGGTTGTTCACGGAAGCTTCTGTTTTGATCGGCTTGCCAAGCCAGCGAAGCAGCAGATCAAGCGCATGTATGGACTGATTCATAAGGGCTCCGCCGCCTTCTGTCTCCAGCTTTCCTCTCCATCCGCTTTCGGTGTAATAAGGTGCATTCCTGTTCCAGGTAACAAACGCTCTTCCTCCCCGCAGGGCTCCGATTTTACCTTCCTCAATCAGCTCTGTGGCTTTTTTTGTTGTCTCGTTATACCGGTTCTGAAAACAGAATCCAAGTCTTGCGCCGCTTTCTGATGATGCCTTCTCTAACTGTTCAAATTGCTGTCTGCTAATAGCCGGCGGCTTCTCCATAAATACGTGAAGGCCCTTCTTTAAGGCCATTTCCGCCATGGGAACATGACAAAAATGAGGCGTACAAATATGAATTCCATCCAGCTCTTCTTTCTCAAGCATCTCTTCTATGGATTCATATGCATGTCCTTTTCCCTCCGTATATTGGCGGCAGAATTCCTCTGCCCTGTCTATACGAATATCAGCCATGGCACAGAGCCTGACTTCTTTTAATTCCTTTAAGATCATGGAATGGACTTTACCAATGTTTCCGCAGCCAATCACTCCAACCCGAACCATAATCATTCCTCTTTTCTTTTCCTTGTTTCTTCTGTATTTCTATTATATAATTATTTTAACGCAATTTGTTTGCGCAGATTGACTATAAACATGCGTAGATTGTCTATTTAAGGAGGTGCCCATGAAAAAGGAAAGCCCCTATCATTACAGCGAATTTTCCGATCCCATCAGCTGTGATTTCACCACCAGTAACATGGCTGGTAATGTGGATTTTCACATGCATAACAGCCATGAAATTTATCTTCTGGTAGACGGCCAAATTCAGTATTTTGTTGAAAATGCATGCTATGACATGAGTCCCGGCAGCCTGATTCTGTTTTCCAACCGGGAGATTCATAAAGCAATCAATACCTCCAATAAGCCATTTACCAGGCTGGTGATTCACGTTAATCCATCTTACATCCGGCCTTATTGTACCCCATCAACCAATCTCTTAGACTGCTTTCACAGAGATCCTGGAAAAAACAATCTGGTATTGCTATCACAGACCGATCATGAACTTCTCATTTCCATGGCAAAAAATCTGGAGAAGGCAATAAAAAATCGCCGCCCATACGGCAGCGATTTAACAGCATTAACAACGATTATCCAAATTCTCATACTGATTAATCAGGCCTGGCAGAATACCGGCTCTGTAAAAACAGCGCCAAGGCCACATAGGGCACAGGCAATCATGAATTATATTGATGACCATCTGACCGAACCCCTAACACTGGACTCCATCTCCCTTGCCTTATCCCTGGATAAATATTATTTAAGCCACTTATTTAAATCAGAGACAGAGAGCAGCATCTTCCAGTATATTGTGGTGAAGCGGGTGGCTCTTGCTAAGGAACTGCTCTTAAAAGGTCATACCGTCTCAGAAGCCTGCCATCTGTCCGGTTTTGTGGATTACTCCAACTTTATCCGCACATTCCGGCAGACAACCGGCTGTACACCAGGTCAATTTAAACGGCTTAATCCGTAGCCATCAAAACTGACTATTTCTGCTTATAGGGAGGATCAGCAGGGTATCCTCCCCTGATCTTCTGCATCCCACGCTGAACGGCATCCTTTGACTGCTTCCAGTCCGCATCCCTGTTTAAATAATCATACTTTTCAATAAACCAGTCTATGTCACCGGAAACCCGTTCCATGTTTTTAAGCATCAGTGGAAAAATCACAGAATACAGCTGAGTCCGTTCTCCTTCATTTAAGTACCGGTCTGACTCTCTTAACAGATCTCCAAAGTGATGAAGACAAAAACCTTTGCTGTTTTTCAGCTTTTCAATAAAGGATGAATCCTTTTTATACAGATGGTAAAACGTAGCGATGTATCGTTCATAAACCGCCGAAGACCTGTCGCAGATATAGCAGGTCTTCTCTTTGCCTTCAATCCAGCTGCATATGGAATTCTCCTCTGTCTTCCTGCCGGTGATCCGGTCCTTCAGAGATTTTTTACCGGGGGAAAAGTTCTTAAACTCTTCCTGCATTTCTAATATCATCTTCTTGTAATAGGTTTTTAATATCCAGCCATTGCCCAGGGCATTGCCGTAATCAAACATCCGCTTCTGATGGGTTCTGCAAAAGCCTGCACAGTCAGTTTTCTCTCTGGTATCACTCTCCATATAGGAAGCGCAGGAACCCAGTACGAAATCCATCAGCTCTTCTTCCCCTTTGCGCTCCAAATAACAAAAGGGACATTCATCATCTGCATCCATGGCATCATTTAGGGGAATCTCGTATAGTTTTTCCTTCATCATTACACCTTAAAGCGGTAACCTACACCCCAGATTGTCTCAATATACTGAGGTTTCGCCGTGTTAAATTCAATTTTTTCCCTGATCTTTTTAATATGCACCGTTACTGTGGCGATATCTCCGATGGATTCCATATCCCAGATCTTATTAAACAGCTCTTCTTTCGTATAAACATGGTTTGGGTTCTGAGCCAGGAATGTAAGCAGATCAAATTCCTTGGTAGTAAAGTTCTTCTCTTCTCCATTTACCCATACGCGCCTTGCCGTCTTATCGATCTTAAGTCCGCGGATCTCGATCATCTCATTATCCGGCATACCGCTGCCGATCAGCCGCTCATAGCGGGCCAGATGGGCCTTTACGCGGGCAACCATCTCGCTGGGAGAAAAGGGTTTTGTAATATAATCATCAGCACCCAGTCCAAGTCCCCTGATTTTATCGATGTCTTCTTTTTTCGCAGAAACCATAATAATTGGAGTGTTTTTCACTTCACGAACCTTCCTGCATATCTCAAATCCATCCACTCCAGGAAGCATCAGATCCAGTATGAGTAAATCAAAATCCTTTTGGAGTGCCAGCTTAAGCCCTTCTTCTCCGTCATTTTCAATCTCAACTTCAAAACCGCTTAACTCAAGATAATCCTTCTCCAGCTCTGCGATGCTCTCTTCATCTTCCACAATCAATATTCTGCTCATTCCTGCATGACCTCCTGGTATTTTCTTAAAACAAAATGTATCTCAGTTCCAATTCCTTCTTTGCTGGTGGCCCAGATTCTGCCTCCATGGTCCTCTATGATCTTCTTAACAATGGATAAACCGATTCCGCTTCCGCCCTGGGAAGAATTTCGCGAGGAATCAGTCCGGTAGAAGCGGTCAAAGATACTTGGCAAGTCCTTCGCCTGAATACCTTTACCGTTGTCTTCAATCTCCACCTGGATAAAATCACCCACATCCTTGATCCTGATATTAATGATTCCACTTTTCTTATCCATATACTTTACTGAGTTGCTTACGATGTTGTTAATGACTCTTCGCATCTGTTCCGCATCCGCTATAATAATCACATCTTCATCTACATAATTAAAATAACCAAGCTCAATGCTTCTCGCCTCCATCTCCAGACCAACCTCATCGATACAGTCACCAAAATAATTGGACACATTGATTTTGGAAAAGGTATAAGGAATCTTATTGGTATCAATCTTGGAATAAAAGGTCAGCTCATCAATCAGCTTATCCATGTCGTTGGCTTTGTTGTAGATTGTCCGGATATAACGGTCTAACTTCTCAGGGGATGAGGCAACCCCATCCATAATTCCCTCCACATATCCTTTTATGGCGGTAATGGGCGTCTTTAAATCATGGGAAATGTTACTGATCAGTTCCTTGTTCTCCTTGTCGTACTGAACCTTTTCCTCTGCTGATTCTTTTAACCGGATTCTCATCTCTTCAAAATCCTGGCAGAGCTGACCGATCTCGTCATCATTCTCTACTTCCAGATTAAAATCCAGATTCCCATCCTTGATCTTTTTCGTGGCTACCTGCAGCCGTCCAAGAGGGCTTACGACTGACCGGTATACCCACATCATTAAAATCGCATCCGTAAATAAAATAATCATAATGGCTGCAAACAGCATCTCCGCCATCATAACCTTAATCTCAGGAAGGAGACCGTCTACGTTGGATACGATGAAAACACTTCCCGTCTCCTGGTCTGAATACAGGAAGTCCATCTGCTTCACCAGATGCTGTGTCTCACCATCCAGATAAATGGCTCCGTCAAGAGTGCTGTCTATCTCCTCATACTTGGGCAGCTGTTCAAAAATCCCCTGAGTAATATGGCTGTTGCCGTCAAAAATCAGAGTATTCCCTTTTCGCACAATCATATAGGCATATTTGGATGCCAGATTATCATTGAGCTTCTGCAAAAAATCCTGATCATTAAACTGGTCAGGGTCGCTTTGTAATATCCTGCTGATCTCTTTTTGGGTTTCTCTGGTTAAACGGTTAAATATCTGCAGGGAATTGCCGGATAACAGATCTACATGCTCCGTTAAGTTATAAGCTTTGCGGAATGCTTTCATCTGATAACTTCCAAGACCGGCCACCACTGCAAAAATCATGGTCAGAGGAACGACCGTTATGATTATAAACGCTACGACCAGGCGTGTTCTTAATTTTAGTTTCACCTTTTCGTCTCTCCCACGTTATCTTTGATTTATAACAAAAATTTAATATTACGTAAAGGTATTATAACACAGTTAGCTATTAAAATTTATAAAACAATTCTAAAATTTAAGGTATTATGTAAAATAAATGATATTACCGATTTTATTCATAAATAAGAAGGGATCATTGATCCATAAGTTTAAATATCACTTACGGATCAATAATCCCTTCTTTGCATTTATTTATAATTCATTTGGATTAATACCAAAATGATCAAAAAGAATCTTTTCTGCTTCCCGATTCCATAACCCCTTATGGGCATTGCAGGATTCACTGAGCTTTTTAAAAAGCGGATCAGTCTTTCCCAGTTCTTCAAAATCGTCAATGGCTGTTAAAGGCAGATCAAATTGGGTATAGGTAAGTTTTTTTCCTCCGGGAATGGAAGGCAGATTCTTAGTCGCCTCTGCAATGCTGTCAATTCCTCCCACATGGGTTACCATAACAGCCGCTTCAATGGCCCCATCGGCTGACAGCTGATTGGCCTCTACCAGATCATCTGTATTACCGCCAGTCGTTCCCATGATATGTGTACTTGTATAGTGGCAGTTGTAAAGATTGATTTCCGCCTTAAACTGGCTGTCAGAGGGTCCGGCAAAAAAGTTCATGCAGCCGTCAAATGCCAGGAGTTTATCCCCCATCTGTGCCACCTCTTTCACAGGTACATACACAAATACATCATCATAACCATGCCCCTCCGTAAATGCCATAAGTTCCGAAACGGGATCAGCCATGACAGCTGTATTCACATAGCGAAGCTCAATTCCTCTCTCCAAAGCAGACTCTTCTGAAATAACTTCCTTTGCCCGGGCAATCCGTTCATCGCTGATATCCGTTACCACAATTTTCTTTGGCTTATTTTCAAACTGCAGACCATAACTGACTGCTCCCAGTCCCATGGGTCCGCAGCCTCCCATAATCAGGATATTACCATCTGCTTTCGTTCCCATGGCATGATCGTAATTCCTTTTGTTGGTATGATAATTGGCATGAAATCCACCAATGATACAGCTCATTGGCTCTCCCAGTGATGCTTCAAAAAAGCTTTCTCCGGTATAATCAAGAAGACATCCCAGCTCCATGACCTCGTTAGGCATAATACAGTAAGTACAGGCCCCTCCGCAGAATTCATAGGAATATCCCGGTGAATCCAGCTTTCCTTTGTAGTTTAACGCCGGCTGCAGAGAAAACTTTTGTCCCGGCCGAAACTGATCCTTCCACTTGTTTCCAACTTCCACAATCAGCCCCGCACACTCATGACCCACAATCACAGGATTGGTATCCATGTTCTGAGGTGCTCTTTTATGCTTTTTCCCCTGCTTTACCAACTTGTAGGTGGACATACAGATGCTGTCGCTTACGATTTTTACAAGAATCTCATCTTCCTTAATAGGAGGAAGTTCAAACTCCTCCAGTCTTAAGTCATCTGCACCGTACATTCTTACCGCTTTTGTTTTCATATTTCCATCCTCCAGCCTATTCATAAATTTTAGTATTAGATCTCCAACAGTTCTACCTGCTCCACCAGTTCATCCACCAGACTGCGTTTAGGCGGCTTGGTTCCTATGCTGGTGACCGCACCTGCTGAAGCTCCCATGCATAAACGGATACAGGTTTCAAGGGGAAGCTTTTCAGCCCAGCTGTATGCCATGGCTGCAACTAAAGCATCCCCGGCGCCTACAGTGGAATGGGCTTTCACCCGAAGCCCTGGACAACGATACCGTTTTTCCTTTGTTAAGAAAATGGCGCCCATTTGCCCAAGAGAAATCGCTGCCATGGAGACTCCCTGATCAAGAAGTTTCCCACCCATGGTGACCAGTTCCTGTTCGGAAGCCCTGTAATCCATCTGATAATACCGTTCCAGTTCTGAGCGGTTGGGTTTTAACATATCCGGCTTTCCTTTTAAGGATTCGGAAAACAGCACGCCGTCTGCATCCAGCAATACCATTGCACCTTTTTGGTGAACCTGTTCCGTAATTTTTCTGTATATATCCGTTGGTATCCCCGCCGGTATGCTTCCTGCCAGTACAAACAGAGTATCCGGATTTGCATAACCTTCCAGCCTGTTAAGAAGATCGTTAAGCTGCTCCTTTGATACTTCCGGTCCAGGCTCATTTAACTCTGTCACCTCACCGGTTTCCTCCACCACCTTTAAGTTTGTTCTCGTCTCCCCTTTTACTTCCACGAAATCGGTT
>SVDT01000057.1:0-2938 GCA_015057775.1 Paenibacillaceae bacterium
AGACCATATGCTGACGCACTGTCCGGAATGAGACGATGATAAGAACCCTGACCGGGACACCAGGCGTTATTGGCTGCTGCCCAGTTTGCCATATCGGTTGGCAATACCTGATTTCCAGTTAGACTGGTTATAACCATTGCCATAACGGTAGGTCCACATCCATAGGTAACCAAAGGATCTCTCCCCCCCCAAAGATAATTTCCCCATCTGGCATCTGCTTGATTATAATAAGTGAGAGGACCGCAAACACTGTCCAGCATCACATCGTATTTGCCTTCCTGCGGGATATCTGCTTCAACTGACGTGAATGGTATTGTTGAAACTTGAGAGGCATCAGCGGCTGATCCATCAATTTGATAATTTGAAGAAAAAATCCCAAACGGGATGACGATTACGAACAGGGTTTTGAATAGTGTTTTAAATAATCTGTTCATACGCTCACCTTTATCTTTAATGTTATATGTTATTTATCGGATAGATAACCTGTAAAGTTAAGATTGCGGCGAAAAGTCCGATATATATATTATATACCTGTATGATATTACAGGTGATTAGTGGCACATGGGATTTAAGTAAGGATGGAAAAATGAATGATTAAAGGTTATGAAGAGCGGTATTTAATAATATTACTATCTGCAGTGATGAATCAAAAACCTTCACCAGAACCCATACGCTCACTTGATTGGGAAAAGATGTTTCGATTAGCAGATTACCACGGTGTGGCACATGCTGTGCATTATGGTGTTTTAGGACTTGATCAGGAGATACCTCAAACTGTAAGACAGCAGTTTTTTGATAAATATTTGGAATCGGTTTATCGGGTAGGCCGCTTACAAAAGAGCGAGATGCAACTGCTGGCACTGATGGAACATGAAAAAATAAATTGTTTCTATCTTAGCTATTCAGACATAGTGAAAAATTATCCCATTGAGGAGATGTGTTGCTGTGAGTCAATCCAGATTGGATCCAGTAGAAAAGGCACTCGTATGATTTGGGATATTCTAATCAAAGTTGATTTCGAAGAGCGTAAAACAGATGAAACAGGTAAACTATATTATCGTATTCCTGGTATTAAAGTTTTAAATTTTGATTATAAACTTTTTTTTAGTGCTTCAATGCGAAGGTTTTTTAAGAGTCTGCTTAAACCTTCACGGCTCCAGATTCGAAACAGTTACGTATGTGAGTTGCCACTTGATGACAGATATCTGTTTTTAATGTGTAGATTGACTGACAGCTATGCGAGAGGAAATATCAGTTTAAGTCAGATCATGGATTTCTGGATTTTCTATAAGACCTATAGTGAGAGTTTTAACTGGCCTTATATATATGGCAGGCTTAAAAAATTAAAAATTGCTGAATTCGCAGAGCGCTTGGAACATTTGATTTTGAGATGGTTTGGAACCGGTGCAGTGATTGAAAATGTAGAGATCTATGAAGCTATGGAATCATATATTTTGTCAAAAGGTACAGATGGAAGAGAGATCAGTTCTAAATTATTGCCTTTGATTAAGACAGTAGCAGATTGCTATGCCAGGAATAGAAAATTAGAAGAAATGAGAAAGATGGTTGACTGGCTTTTTCCTGATCCAAAATACATGGAGACGATATATCCGTTGTTGGGTAAGGTAAGAGTTTTATTGCCTGTATTTTGGACATTACGATTATGGAGATATTTAAGTAGAATATTCACCAACCTGTTGCGGTACAAATTATATCCTAAGTTAAAAAAACTGTACCTAAAAGGGATAAATAAGATTCCTTTTATTAGGAAGAAATATAATATTGAAAATAAAGATGAAGAATCAAAAGAAACAGCGAAGATACCTAAGTAATATCAGGTATCTTCGCTGCTTTTCTGTTGATCTGAAAATAATTCTTTTATCTTAGAAATTGATCCGGCATTCAGAGAAATAGAAACTGCTTCCTGATTAGCAGAAACTGCTTCTAACAATTCGGATCTTAATATAGATACATCTCTGGGAGCATCAATTGCTAATTTCACCCAATCATTTCCAATCTCCAGTACAGTAATAGAAATGTTATCGCCAATGTTTAGAGCCTGTTCCTTTTTTCTCTGAAGTATCAGCATATTATTTCCCCCTTTTAATAAAATCTTTTATCGGATGACGAAATTTATACAGGGGGTTATCTAAAATAATTTGCTTCGCTTCTCTGGTATCTGTATTAACGGCAATAGGAGCTTTAAGATTAACTGTGCTTTCTTCCATATCCTCATTGATAACACAGATTACATAGTAAGATATATTTTTTTCATCATAGGAAGCCTCTAAAAAATTGCTGTCTTCTGCAGATAAAACAGGAGCGTATTCCGAATATAATTGAAAAGGATTCATAAGTATAAACGATATTCTGTGATCATCAATCGACTGTAGAGATATCAAAGCATCACTATTATCCTGAAAAGCAAGAGGTACGTAATTTTTCATTTCGGGAAATCCAAACAGACCGTCAGAAAAATGAATCAGTTCCTCCTTAGAGTAGGGAATTGAACCAAAATATTGTGTTATTATTTCCATGTGTACCTCCAAATAAAGAATTAAGCCAAGACATCAATTGGTTCATGGTTAAAGTATTTAGCAGCGCTGGGAGGAACATACATTGGTTTGCCGATATATTCTATTTCCACATCTGGCATCTGAGTGATTGAAATTTCAATGCTGCCAGGTATAAATTCAAAGTCCCCCTTCGCAGCTCTAATGTCAAAGCTCATCTTATCCATTTGATATTTAATATTTAAATCAGGAGCCGACCATTCAAGATCAGGACCAGTAGTTGGGATAAAAGCTAAACCAAACTCTCCTGTAGGCATCTGAGCACGCTGTCGGAAAATCTGATCAAGGGGATTTGAAACTTTGGCGTCTAACAATAGTGCAGCCTCCTCTGTATAGGTAGCGGTAGCTTCTGATGCAGCCTCCAA
>SVDT01000057.1:2948-19716 GCA_015057775.1 Paenibacillaceae bacterium
AGCGGCCTGGCGGACGCTTTCCATGGTGGTTGGGCTAATTGAACTGCGGGCATCGTAAGTATCAATGTACAGCTTAATCGGCTTGCTGTTAATATCCAGGCCACCGCTTTCATTATTGATTAATACATCAGTCTTAGATTGTGTATATCTAAGTTCAGCCTTCTGTATTTTCATCTCATATTTTATTGGTATGGTTTTTATCTGAAGCAACGGTTCCATATAAAATCCCTCCTGTAAATCTTAGCGCATGAAATCGATGAAAGACGAGGATAAAATGCTGGTTCCAACCTTTAACGCAGCATTATAAGCGTACTGATCCCACGAGTAATTGGTAATCGCTTCCGCCATATCAACACCTTCCACACTTGACATTTGTTCCTGTATTGAAATTTCAGCATTATCCAGCCTGTCTTTTGTAGTGGTCAAAAATTCGGATTTAACCCCTAATTCAGTAATCTGATTAGTTAAATTTGTCCCTAATGTATCAAATTTATTCATAAGATTCCGGAACTGGTCTGCATCAAATGTATCTGCCTCTAAAGAGTCGGCAAGTTTACCAGCCAACACGATTATATTATTGCTCATTCCGTTTTCATCATTCCCATAACCCACTGCATTAATCCCTGGAAGAGACATGTTGAAAGCACTAGAAGATACAACCTGGTCATAATTATCCATAGAAAGTCCCATTCCAAGATCTACATACAGATTTTCATTTGACATAGTCTTAAGTTTTTGGTAGTCAGCGGAACCCTTGCTTGCATCAACATCAATTCCACGATAGCTCAGAGTTCCATTTGAACTTAATTCAAAGGGAGGATTCTTTCCATCGGAGCCGGCAAAAAGAAATGTATCCTCGTAGGTAGAATTAAGACTCAGTACCATGGATTGCTGGAACTGACGGATTGCAGACGCGTAGCTCTGACGTACCTCCTTTGTCTGGTTGGTTCCATTCAAGGCCTGTATATTATAGTTTTTACTAATAGTCTTGACCATATCTGAAACCTGACGCAGTGCATCTTCCTGACCATCCTGTCTGGATTGTACTTCATCAAGCATTTTTAAATTATCCTGGTTCTTATAATATTTCCGGTGAAGCTGGGAGGCCCTGGCAGCAGAAGCAGGATCTTCAGCAGCAGTATTAAAACTCCGCTGTGTCATAACATGAGTACGTGAAGTATTTAAGTTATTGATTGAAGCAGAGAGATTGGCTTTGTAATTTCTGATTAATGCATTCGTAGTAATTCTCATTTATTTACCTCCTTTTATCTGCCGACTACTCCGGTACTGTTAATTAGAACATCGAGAGCCTGATCCAGGGTTGTCATGAAACGGGCAGCCGCACTGAATGATTTTTGATAATGCATCAGATTGATTCCTTCATCATCTAAAGATACACCAGATACAGAATCCTTATTATCGGCGGTCTGCTGCACTACTGAAACATGATTATCCAATATTGCTTTGTTTGATGAACTGTCAATTCCCTGATTATTCTCCAGAGTGGAATAGCACTCAGAGAAATTTCCGGTATAAAATGATATAGATTTTGATGTTTTATTGCCGCCACTATCCGTAGTCGTATATTGATATTTGAATTCTCTGCTGTCAGTTAAAGATTTTAACATTTTTAAGATATTATCATTGGCTGTAGAGCCTGCATCCGGATCATGAGAGGCAATAATATGGATTGAGTTATTCATCCAGTCATCGTTAATTTTAATATTTGAGGCAGTGAAATCCTTACTGCCGTCAGATGTCTTAAATAAATCAAAGTTTTTAATATTGCTTGAATTTGCTTTATATAAAAAGCTTATTGTACTTTTATCTGTAAATTTTATGCTGGAACTGGTGATTTCTGTACCAGAGCTTAAAGGCAAATCACTGGCCCACGTCAGTTTCTTACTGCTGCTGTTATAGCTCCACTCACCATCAACCAGTGAATCGTTTACTTTTAAGCTGGCAAAATCTGTGGATAATCTGGAGGCCAGATTTACCAGACTGTCATCCAATGTATCACCAATTTTAATGGTGGTTCCTGAACCGTCACCAAAGGTATATACGGTACCATTAAAGTTGATGGTTTCACCACTTAAGAAATTGCCAGTTGTATTAGAAAAACCGAAAGAAAATTCTGCTTTTTCTGATCCGGTCGTAGTCATAGCATTGGCAGTCCCGGAAGACGGCATAACATTGGCTCCTGTGTAAGGCTGCATATTTCCGTTTAAATCATTAAAGGTCTTGGCAAAGGTCTGAACAATGGAATCGAGTGTCTTCTCATAATATCCAAAACCTCTGAAATCCGTAGCAGGATTATCCAGTTCTCCGGATTTGTTAAGTAAGTCCACAGTACCTTTTATAGATCCATCCTTTAGATAATTAGTAATATCTGTCTTTAGAGCAGAGACATCCACACCCTTGGGATAATTAGTGGCAGGAATAACAGATATACGGACGGTTCCATCTGGGTTGCCATCTGAGTCTTTATGTTCCTCCATGGAAAAGGATGCAGTATTTTCTCCATGCTCCCCTGCTGTCAGCTCATAGCTCATTCCGTTGGAGCCGTTTAACATCACCACTGGATAACTGTACTTCTCACTGGAGCCGATAGTAACCTCTTTGTAACTTACACTGACAGGCACATAACCAGCGAGCTCGTCCAGCTTGCTATTTCTCTGATCCATCAGTTCAAGAGATGGGTTACCTAATATCTGACCCTTCCAAATGGTATCATTTAATTCACCGATATCAGAGAGAAGGCTATTGACAGTCTTTATATCTGTATTCTCCAGTCCGTACATGGTTTCTTCACGGGTAGTCTTCAAATCCGTAGCTTTTTGATGAATATAGTTTAACAGAACCTGAGATCTGGAACGCACAATGCTGTCAAATTCACTGTTGTTCGCATTGGAGGACAGCTGGTCCAAGCTGCTGCTTAAATCACTAAGTGCTTTTTTTAACGCATCTCTGTCTGTTTCATCAAAGATATCTGCCAGCTGGTCCAGTCCTGCCTGGCGGGCATCTGCGGTACCTACCTTTGCAATCTGATTACGATACTGTACATCGAGAAAGGGATCCCTGATTTGGGAGATTCCTGTGACCTCAACACCATAGCCAATCTTTGAACCCTTGCCGCTGCTGGTGGGGTCAGCACCCCTTAAATTAAGGCTTACAAGGTCTACCTGCTGCCTTGTATAACCTTTTGTATTAATATTGGCAATATTCTGTCCGGTAACATCAAGGGCTCGCTGACTGGCGGTCATGGCAAGCTGAGCAATCGTAAAACCGGAAAATGTAGATCGTGTCATATGAGACCCTCCCAATTCTTTTTATCTTTTGTGCTGTCCATGCGGGTACGCTGAATGGCTTTGTTAATATTATGTAAGCTTATTTCAAGCATAGCCCGGGCACTTTCGTTGGTGTCCTGAAAAAGACTGACATGGTGGGAGAGAGTGTTAAACAGCTGCCGAAGCCGGCTTTGCTCTTCCCCTGTGGTATTCTCCAGTATCTGTTGAAAGGTATATCCCTCAAAGCCCATGTTCTTCTGGCAGGCTTCCCGCTTTTTATCCAGGCCTCTCAGCTTTAAAACGGCCGCCTGTTCCTTATTCATGCAGTCTTCCACATAAGTGACCATGTTCTTCTTCACTGCTTCTATTTTTATCTGTTCGATCTCAGTCAGCTCTTTGAACAGCTCAACCAGATCTTCAACGATGGTTGTAAACTCATTCATTACTTTCTGCTCCTTTGTACCAGAGAATCTTCTCTGCGATCTTATTGGCATCTACCTGATAGGTGCCATTTTCCATTCTTTCCTTTAACTGACTCAGCTTTTCGTCAGACGCTGGATTCTTGATTTCATTCATGAGCATGTTCTTTAGCGTGGCAGCAAATTTTGAATCCATATCTTCCTGGGAAGCGGAACGTATGGTGATTTCATCGTAATTGGTTTTTGCTGATTCATAAGCCGGGCTGCTGGTTGAGTCCTGATTTTGTCGTATCATGGATGTATTATACAGCGTATTAAGATAATTCGATGAGATACGCATGAAATTACTCCTTTCTGAGAGCTTCAAATAACTTAACTTTTTATATTACAGTTATATTATCGTCATTTAATAAGAAATATTAACTTTTTATCATGGATTTTCTTTATTTAAGTGAGTATAAATGCTTTAAAAGCACATTGGAGATGTTAGAGCAGGAAACCTGAGTAACAACAGCACCGATATTATAGGCAACCATAGGCATTCCGTACACCACGCAGCTTTCTGCATCCTGTCCGATGGTAAAGGCGCCTTTCTTCTTCATGCTTAAAAGTCCGTCCGCTCCGTCACGTCCCATACCAGTCATAATGATACCAACGGAGGAAGCTCCGGCGGCGTCTGCAACAGACTGAAACAGTACATCTACGGAAGGGCGGTGTCCGCTTACTTTTTCACCGGAATAGCAGTTTACGCTGTAACGGTTTCCAACCCGGACAACTTTCATTTGAAAATCACCAGGGGCAATCAGTACCTGCCCACGCTCAATTGGGTCACCACTTTGGGCTTCCTTCACTTTCATATGGCAAAGACGGTTTAAGCGGTCAGCGTACATCTTGGTAAATCCTTCTGGCATGTGCTGGGTAACCACGATGCCAGGCGTATCTGCGGGAAGGTCTTTTAGAACCTGGAGCGTGGCCTCTGTCCCTCCGGTTGACGCACCAATTGCGATAACTGTATTATAGGCATTGAGACCAAAAGGCATATTCCCCCCTAATGCAGCTATAGGAACAGCAGCAGGAGCAGCCTTTGCAGGTACTTTAATTTTAGCCCGTGATGCTATAAATATCTTGCTCATTAATGTATTTAAAAATGTATTGGTAGTAATGCTCATGGACATATCTGGTTTTTTTACAAAGTCAACCGCACCCGCGGAAAGCGCCTCAAATACATTTAAATTGAGGGAAGAAACCAAAATGACCGGAACCGGATAAATTGGAAGAAGCTTTTTTACAAAATCAATTCCGTTTAACCGCGGCATTTCTACGTCTACCGTCACTACGTCAGGCTTCACTAACGGTATTTTTCTTTCTGCATCAAATGCATCAATTGCATATCCAACTACTTCTATATTTGGATTCTGTGATAGATTATCAATTAAAACCTTGCGGAAAAGCATGGAATCATCTACTATAAAAACTTTTATTTTTTCAATCATAATATACTCCGTTCTCTGTTGCTGAGTTTATACAGTCAGAAAATGATTTAAAGTCATCTATATTATATGGATAAATCTGTGTAATATAAAATCCATTTACCGGCTTTTATGCTGGTAAATAGATTTTATATTAGGCAGATTATTCTTTTCGGTATGTAGCTGGCATGAGATATTTATAAGGTGTTTTTTCTTTGTTAATTGTCTCCGAATGGCCGATCAGCAGATAGCCTCCTGGAGCAGTCGCGTCATAGAAGCGCTGTATTAAAGCGTCCTTGGTGCTCTGGTCAAAATAAATCATTACGTTTCTGCAGAAAATAACGTCAAATTTTAATCGGAATCGTATGGGATCCATTAAGTTAAATGTCTGGAAAATAACATTGGATTTAATGGAGGGGGCTACCGTGTAAATCCCCTTTTCTGCTGTTTTAACGAAATATTTTGATACCCATGCCGGTGATAAATTTTTAAGGGAGTCCTCGTCGTATACTGCCTCTTTCGCTGCCCGCAAAGCGTTCTGTGATATGTCGGTAGCAAGAACCCGGGTATCCCAGAGGGCGGCTTGCGCCCCCAGGGTTTCCTTTATAATCATTGATATTGTATAAGGCTCCTCACCAGAAGAACAGCCTGCACTCCATATACTTAAAACCTTGTTTTTCTTGGTAGCTAACAAATATGGGAGAATGGTATCACGAAAGAAATTAAAATGGGCCTCTTCCCTCATAAAATAAGTATAATTTGTTGTAAGCTTATTCAGCATTACTTCAAGGTCGGCTGGGTTTCTTGACGAGGTAATCTGATCTATATAATCTGTAAATGAAGTATACCCCATTGATATAATGGTATTGGACAATCGCCCCATAATCAATTGCATCTTTTTAGAAAGATCGATCCCGTAATTTTTTTTCACGAACTGAACCAGCCGTGTGAAGTCTTGCTGTGAGAGTGTTAACATAGATAGCCGTCCTTTATGAGTTATTAACTAATGTTTCGCAGTCCAGAAGCAGAACCACTTTGTTGTCCGGCATGGAAATCATGCCGCTGACAAGTTCTTCCCGGTTGCTTGCCGGAACTGAAGATATTCTGGAATAATCAATATCCAGAACCTGTTCCACTGCATCTACAATGATGCCGATAAAAACAGAATCAACATTTAATACAATGACACAGGTAGTGCTGGTGTATTCAATTGCAGGCTTTCCCAGTCTGAGCCTTATATCAATAATCGGAACGATCTGTCCTCTTAAATTGATAATACCCTTTACATAGTTTGGCATCATGGGCATAGCAGTGATAACATGGTTGGTAATGATTTCAATAATATAGTTTGTACTTACACCAAAAATTAAATTGTCGGTGCGAAAGGTGAGATAACGCTCCATGGCTTCTGTTGAGTCAGAGTTAAAATCTGTTAAATTATCTGCACCATCCATAGCTGTTCTAGTACTTTCTGCTGACATTTGTATTCCTCCGTTTCCAATTAAAATTAATTATGAGCTGCAGCATACAGATTTAAAACGTCTAATATGATGCTGATATTGCCGTCACCAAGAATGGTACATCCGCTGATACCGGAATCTTTAATATTGAAGCTGTTTAAGTATACCGGAAGAGGCTTTACTACCACCTGCTGTTCACCCAGAAGATCATCTACAAAGAGACAGTAGGACTTATCTCCGGATTCAACCCATACCAGAATACCGTCTTCAATATTGGTCACTTCTGTTTCAATATTGTAAAGTCTGTGAATCCGGATAATTGGATAGAACTGATTCATACATCTGATAATTTCGTTTCCTTCTGTATCATAAATTACTTCGTCGTTTTTCACCTTAAAGGACTGACGGATATTGGCAATCGGAATGGTAAATACGGATTTACCTACGGAGATCTCCATACCGTCAACAATTGCCATGGTAAGCGGGATCTTTAATGTGGTGCACATTCCCTTTCCAAGCTCACTTGTTATAGTAATGGTTCCGCCGATAGCTTCCACATTCTTCTTAACAACATCCATTCCAACACCACGGCCTGAAAATTCAGTAACTGTCTCGTTGGTGGAAAAGCCAGGAGCTAACAAAAGAGAAAGAATCTCTTTCTGGGTATACTCGCTTTCCGGTTTGGTAAGGATTCCGTTTCTCTTTGCCTTTGCAAGGACGCCGGCAGGATTTACGCCACGTCCGTCATCACGAATGGAGATAATGACTTCATTGGTGGTATGGCTGGCAGAAAGAATAATTTCACCCTGAGGATTCTTGCCTGCTCTGATACGATCCTCAGCAGTCTCTTCGATTCCATGATCCATAGAGTTACGTACAATATGCATGATTGGATCGCCGATGCTGTCTACAATGGATTTATCAACTTCTGTATTCTCACCAACGATTGTCAGCCGGACATCTTTTTTTAATTTCTGCTTCATATCTCTGACAATTCGGTTCATTTTCTGGAACACACCGGAAACAGGAACCATGCGCAGAGA
The DNA here is from genome assembly GCA_015057775.1 of Paenibacillaceae bacterium. Classification (GTDB taxonomy): domain Bacteria; phylum Bacillota; class Clostridia; order Lachnospirales; family Lachnospiraceae; genus Lacrimispora. The sequence continues at coordinate 10,627 of SVDT01000057.1, forward strand.
CATAACGATATCCTGCAGATCATCAGTCAGCTTACGAAGCTGTCTGGTTGCCTTTAAGAAACTATCCAGATTCTTCATATTCTGGATTTCTGGAGAAGAAGTAACCATGGATTCCGTTATTACAATCTCACCTACAATCGCAACCAGGTTATCAAGCTTTGCTAAATTAACACTGATCAGATTCTGCTTACTGGGCATCTGATGTCCTGTGCTGGCGGCTGGGGTATTCACAGGAGCGGCGTTTTCCGGGTTAACGGGAGCAGAAGCTGCCTCTACTGCCTTTTCTTCAACAGCACTTTTTGCCCGTGCATTCTGTATCAGTTCATAAGAGCGGAGATTGTTCATATTATTGATCAGTGAAATTGCTGCATCTGCAGTCTCCCGGGAGTCAAGAGCAAGATAAAATCCTTTTTCAATAATAGAAACACTGCTCTGGCTGTTGGTCTCCACATCGCTGGGGTAAAAATTAAATTCCAGACCGGATTCCTTTAAAGAGCTGATGAGCATAAATGCGCGGAGATTCTCCATTCCGCAGCCCTCATCAAAAAAGATACGGAGGAAATAAGCCGCATTATCATCCGGACATTCTGCAAGATCCATACGAACCTCATCAAGATCCACCACTGCAACGGGAGCCGCAGCTGGCTTTACACTTTCTTTTGCAGCTGGCTTAGCTGCCTTCTTGTTTTCTGGGGCAGTATCTTTATTATCCTTACTGATTTTTTTCAGGAAACTATTAATTTCCTCGGTCAGACTGTCGACATTATCACTAAGTGGCTCATTGTTTTGAACCTTTGAAACTTCGGCACGAAGCAAATCAGTAGAGCGGAACATTAAATCAAACAGGGTGCTTTTGTGAGAACTTTCAAGTGAATCCAAACCGTTTTCACGGATAAAAAAGAATAAATCTTCAATGTGATGAGCGATCTGCATCAAAGAGTTAAACTCCATCATTGCAGAAGAGCCCTTAACGGTATGCATGATACGAAAAATTTCATTCACATCATCCACCGTAAAATCTCCTGCTTTTTCGGCTTCGATCAGGAGTTCGTCCAATTGCTCCAGTAGAGAATTGGTTTCAAAAAGATACATATCAAGCATATTATCCATGCCGTTATCCATAATATTTACACCGCCTTGTCTAGTATAGTATATAATTATTTATCGGTATGGCTGAAAAAAAAATAATAGTAAATCAAACAACCTTTTGAAAAAATATATGAAACACCACTTGTATGGAGGCATAATATGGCAGATATTCTGAAAGTAACAACTCCAATGTCCGGCTATGATAATTCTACAATTAAAAATAACCCCCAGGCAGGCCAGGGACCCCAGATACAAAACCCTGTGGATCCGTCGAAAGTGATGCGTGGGGATAACCGGACTGATTCAGGAGGAAATCAGGAACAGCAGCTGGCATTCCAGTATCGTTCCAACTTCGGTACATTTCTCAATATGATTAAGAATTCCCCGGATATTACCCGGATTTTTTCTGATGTCTTTTTTCAGGGAGAAGAGATGTTAACTGGAGGTGTGATGGGAGAAGAAGCAGCCAGACAAATTGCTTCTTTTTTTAAGGCCAGCCAGATGAAAGAGGAAGATGTCCTTGGGTTTTTAAAAGAACAGGCAGAGTCTTCCGTCCGTTTCAACGGAGGGATCTTTGACCAGTTAAGACAGGTCATGGCTGACACAGGTTCTGTTGATTTAAAAGCTGATATATTAAATTTTATAAAAAAGTTTAATGATATGTCTTCCGGAAAGCATATTCTTCATGATATATTTAATACAGTAAAAGATATGGAAGGTTATGTCTTCAAGCAGACAGCTTCCCAGCTGGAAGAGATGTTAAAAGAACTGGATTTATCTGCAAAAGAGGGAGACACCCAGTCAAACAGTGCTCTTTTAAAAGAGAAAATTCTTCCTTTTATGGGCCGTTATATTGCTGCAAACCATGATATGGGTACTGTACGTGATAAGATTTCCCTTTTAAGCGTTCTTATGGCAAGATATGAAAATGGAAACAGAGATGACGTCCTGCAGGCATTTGCAAAACTTACGGGATATCAGGGATTTCGCAGGCATTTTGGTTCAACCACTGCTGAAGAGTTTGGAGAACTGCTTGGTCAGGTTGACATGGAGCAGGCAGCAGGAAAAAACCAGTGGTCAGATAAATTTATTGAATTTTTAAGAACCGGAGTAAGCGGCGGCGCCGGACTTGAAAACAGACAGACGTTTCTGAATATAATCCAGTCACTTGTGGTCAATGAAAGCGTTTATATGCCAATCCTTCATCTGGCATTCCCCATGGAAATTAATGGAAAGAAATTGTTTTCAGAGATGTGGATTGATCCGGATGAAGAGGGCAGCAGTACGCAGGCAGGTGCCCAGCGGATTGCAAGGATTTTTATTAAATTTGAAATTGCAGAGCTTGGACCATTTAAGCTTTTAATGCTTTATGGAGATAATACATCATCTCTCCAGCTTTATTATCCGGAGAAGCTTAAGAAATCAGAAACCAGTATCCAGAAGGGAATTAAGAGTATTCTGGAAAAAAACCACCTGCGGTCAGATCGGATCATCCTGCAGGCAGGAGAGGGACCTTCTTCTCTTGTATCTGTTTTTCCTAAAATACAGGAAAGGAAGAATACAGTCGATGTCAGAATTTAAAAGTACACTTAACAAAAAAGCAGTTGCTTTAAAATACGATGAATCAAAAAATACTTCTCCTGTTATCGTTGCATCAGGAATGGGGTACACGGCAGAAAAGATTGTAGAGCTGGCCAATGAGAGCGGGATTCCTGTTTATGAGGACAATTCCCTAGCTACCATACTCACGCAGCTTGAACTGGGGAGCCAGATCCCGGAAGAATTGTATCAGGCTATTGTAGACATCTACCTTTATTTTCTGGATTATGTACCTGGAAAACAAAACAGCATAATGAAAGAAAGTTTGGAAGAGACAGAGGAAGAGGAAACAATAAAAGAAGAAACGGTGGAATAATTTATGTTAAAGGAATGTGAAAAGGCTTGTATCTATTCGTTTGATGGAGTTTTTCTAGCAGAGGTAAAAGTGGTTGATTCCGAGAAGGAGAGCATGGCTCTGATTTTCGAAGAAGAAGACATGGATAAGGTAAATACAGAATCAGTGATCGTATTCTACGACGGCATACAGGGACTTGTTACGTGTAAATGCAGTTTGTCCGCAAGAGTCAAGGTGGTAGGAGATGAGATGGGAGACTTAGGGAGAGCCATATATAAGGTGCCCTGCAGAATAGATGAATTGATCGGCGTGGAACAAAGAAGAATAGACTTAAAGGTTCGGGTGTCAATTCCCGTCGTGCTGGAAACTGCTGATGAACTGGGAAAAGTGACCCATATACCGGCAAAGCTAAAAGACATCAGTGCCGGTGGAATTGGATTTGAATCCCAAACAAAGCTAAAGGAGAATCAGATTTTCTCTTTTGAGTTTGAAACAGATGCAGGAAACACCCGGTTAAAGGCATCTGTTTTATGGGTCAGAGAAGTGGCGGAAAAGGGGGAAGAACCTTTTTACCGTTATGGAAGCCGTTATTTTGGTTTGTCCACTTATCAGGAGTCCATGGTTCGTAAATTTACGTTTCAGGAACAGCTGAAAAGGAGAAAAATCCAGTAATTGCTTATGAATGGTGCTCATTATGCCGATATATAACTTACGGGCTTTATTGTATTTTAAAGTTATAAGGAAAGGAGCGAAAGAATGAAACAACAGAGGAAAGCTTTGGCAGTGGGCATTATAAGCGCACTTTGTCTGTGTCTTACTGCCCAGAAGGTAACAGCAACAGAATCCATAAACTCAGTCAGTGTCAAGGTCTCATTAAATATCGAAGCGGGAGACAGACTGCCCGACATAAAGATTAATCAGACAGATGGTGAATGTTATGTAACTTCCGGTGACAAAAAATACACAATCAGGGAAGCCGAATGGGTCACTTCAACTTCAAAGGATATGACAATCGGAGAAGAACCTAAGATGAATGTTACACTGACACCTTCCGATGAATATGACGCTTACTTTAAATCAAACTATGAGGCATCTAAAATTAAGATCAGCGGAGGTACCTACGTAAGTGCCAAGCGAAACGGCAGTGATCTGATTGTTACTTTAAGGGCTAAGGCGATTAAAGGACTGTATGCGGAGCCGGAAGATATCGGCTGGAAAGATACGAGACTGGGACAGGCTGTATGGTCTAAGGGAGATAATACCTCAGGGGCATATGAAGTCTGGCTTTATTTAGGTAAAAAGGTGATTTTTAAGAAAGAGCAGGTAAAAGCAACTACCTACAATTTCTATCCATATATGACGGAAGAAGGTACATATTCCTTTAAGATCCGCTCTGTTCCGTTTAAAGCAGATGAGCTGAAGAATGGAAAGAAAAGCGGATGGGTTGAATCTGATGAACTGGTTATCAGGGACAGAGATGTTTCTGATGGTACGGGAAAAGAATCGGATACAACAAAAGGAACTACAGCCAATCCGGAAAAGAAGACGGGCTGGGAAGAACAATCCGGTGTCTGGTATTACCGCTATGGGGACGGAAGCGTTCAGGCAAACTCCTGGCTTATGCTGGATAATGTTTACTATCGCTTTGATGAAAATGGAAAGATGGTTACCGGCTGGTTTCTTACGCAATCGGATATTTATTATATGGCTTCCAATGGAGCCATGGTAACGGGCTGGAATAAAATAGATAACAACTGGTATTATTTCTATCCGGATAATGGTTATGAGGCTCCCATGGGCGCTGCTGCCACTGGCTGGCAGGTGATTGACGGTTACTACCGTTATTTTAATAACCAGGGTGCCATGCAAAAGGGCTGGATCAATCAGGCAGGAAGATGGTATTATCTGAATACAGTACAGGGTAACTTAGAGGGGGCTATGTTAAAGGGGCTGTTTACCCGCGATGGCAAGACTTATTATACTGGAGAAGATGGCGTTATGCTCACCGGCTGGCAAAAGGTGGACGGGGTATGGCGGTATTTCAACCAGCAGGATGGAGTTATGGCTGTCAGCACGGTAATTGACGGGTATCAGTTAGATGAGGATGGAGTATGGAAACAATGATTCAAATGAAAAGAAGTATTATATTTAGTATCGTAATGGTTTTAGTAACAACTGCAGTACTCTCAGGAGTGGCACCATTAAAGATCTATGCAGGCGAATCTGTTGTAATAAGAAGTCTGAATCTGAAATTCGACAGTCAGTTTGGCGATCAGGAAATTTTAATGCCTCAGGTATCAACAACCACTACAGGTATATCCGTACAGGATCTTGTATGGAAACGTGACATCAGCAAGTGGAAGGCGGCAAAGGCAGAAAGAGTCAGTGTTATTTTAACTTCTTCCAATACAATCTTTGCAGAAACTTATAATCGCTCTGAATGTAAAATTACTGGTGCAAGATTTGTTTCTGCAAAAGCGCTGGATAATAATACACTGGAGGTAAAAGTTGATTATATCCCCGTAGTTAAGCTGGGGAACACAGCCAGGGCTGGCTGGACTGACAGCAAAAAAACGAAAGCAGTCTGGGACAAGGTAGAGTTTGCTACAGGATATAAAGTGTCTCTTTATGCAGATGATAAATTAAAAAAGGCACTTACAGTACAAACCAATACAGTTGATTTATCAGATCTGATGGACAAGAATGCTGTTTATTATTATGAAGTCCGTGCCATTGGCTTTACCGCAGATGACCGAAAGTATTTAAAAGAGGGAGACAATATAACCTCTCAGGATATTACCATGGAGTATGAAGGAAGTACCTCCGGAGCATGGAAGGGCAACACCTATGTAGAGGAAGATGGGGGTACCCCGAGAAACAGCTGGAAGCAGATTTTAAATGACTGGTATTATTTTGATGCCAACGGAGTACGCCGTACCGGTTGGGTTCAAACAGGGATCAGATGGTATTATATGAATCCGGCAGATGGCAAGCTCCTTACCGGGTGGCAGTTTATTAATGGAAAATGGTATTACTTAAATCCAACAGGCGGAGAGATGTTAACTGGCTGGATTCAGCCGCAACCGGGAATCTGGTACTACATGAATTCAGATGGAAGTATGGCCAGCAGCACAAATATAGGCGGATATCAGATTGGTGCTGACGGAAAGTGGATACAGTAGATAATACCAACAGGAGGATGAATAAGTGGCGACGATAGATCAGTTGCGGATGATGACGTTAGGCAATAATCAGTCATTGGAGAAAGGACAAACCACAAAAGCTACGGCCGGAAACTTTAAAAAAGTCCTTAAATCAGTGATGGAAGTACCGAAAGATTTGGAGTCCTTTTTTACAGAAGCTTCCAGGACATATGGAGTATCAAAAAAACTTCTGAAAGCAGTTGCTAAGGCTGAGTCCAATTATAACCCGGCAGCCACCTCTCCCAAAGGTGCAGCGGGTGTGATGCAGTTAATGCCTGCTACAGCCAGATCACTGGGCGTTTCTGATCCATATGATGCGCGCAGCAATATATTGGGTGGAGCCAAGTATCTGAAAGAAAAACTGGATCATTATAATGGGGATGTATCTCTTGCTCTTGCTGCTTATAATGCAGGAAGCAATAATGTGAAAAAATATGGAGGAATTCCTCCGTTTAAAGAAACACAGGAATATGTGAAGAAGATCATGGGAGATATGGAAGTGTCAGGCGGAGATGATAGCGCCGTATATGCTTCTGGTTATACCGGGAATTCGGTTTCTGATCTGTCCGATTATTTCTCAGATCAGGACTCTCTTAACGGTTCTCAGTGGCTGGATATTTTAAAATCAATTGCGGGGAAAGCAGATGGCACTGATGTGGATCTGACAACCCAAAAGACAAATTCCTTATATCTGATTGAGCTTATGAAGCTTAGAATGCAGATGGCTTCAAACGACGTATCAGGCCAGTTTGATGTAAATGATTCCAGTAGCGGAAGCTTATTATAATATAAAATATAAAAACGCCATCAATTGTATATTCTCAATTGATGGCGTTTTTTTGCACTGTATGAAACAAAAATAATTTAAACCGTCTTTATTCTATATTATGTATTTATAAAGTTGTATCTAGATCTTTGCTCACCTTATTAAGTGATTCAATAAAGAATGATTGATTAATAGGCTTAAAAACAAAAGGTATTGCAGGACCCAGTTCCTGAACAATCTGCATGGTTCTATCATATACAAGGGAGCTGATAATAACAATGCCTGCCTTCGGGTGCTTGCTTAAAAGCTGTTTGGAAGTTTCCAGTCCATCGATTCCTGGTAATATAATATCCATGGTTACAATATCAGGAAGTATTTTTTCATATGTTTCCAAAGCTTCTTCCCCGCTACGGCATTGACAGACTACTTCGTAATCCGTTCCCTCAAGAAGTTTTCCAATTTCATTTCTTATTAATATAGAGTCATCAACAATCATAATTGTCTTTTTCATAATCTTCCCCTTTCGAAGAACTAATTAGTTCCTATGGTAATCTCACCTTCGCTGTTTTTGTACAGAACACTGCTGGAGCATTCTTCCTGAATTAAAAGGCTGGATGAACCTATTCGGACACGGACTACCGGCAATAACTGCCTGCACTTTATGAGACCAATCTGTTCCGAATCAGTAGAGGCAATTTCAGTTAATCGATTCGTTATTTCCTGTTCCCTTATATTTAAGTAATCGGAAGCCTGTTTTAAACTATCCAGTAGCTGCTGCTTATCTGGTCTTTGTACAGTTTCGAGGTAAACAATATTTTTTCTGATTTCTGACAGGTTGTGATGCAGCTGTTCTAATTCACGCGTGAGCCGTGAAGATTCTTCTACGTTTCTAGGAACATTAGCAATGATTAATTCTGTAATAAGACGGCGTACTTTTGATCCAATAATGTTGGCGTTGATATTACAGGCTGCAAGCAGTGACCCTCCAATAATAACTCCGATTCCTGAGGTCACTACGATGTCTTCCCCGCTTTGTACCTTAGAGTTGATAATACTTTCTGCATAAACGTTCCCCTCTGCTTTTACGGTACAATGTTCCAGATAACGACATTTGATAAATGATTCAGACGTGAGCGTCCCCCGCCCATTTCCAGACATTCCACTGGCAATTGTAATTGGACCCCGGGCAATGATTTCAGCTCCTTCTACGGATCCACGGATATCGATAGCTCCGGTGGCCTTCACAGAGAATCCATTTCTTACATCTCCAGAAATGAAAATATCTCCATCATAATCCAGATTTCCGGTGCTATTATCAATATTTCCATTAATCTTCAACAGTGGATCAATATTAAATTTACCATTAGAAAAGGTAACATGTCCTGTTTTTTGAGCTATAATAAGAGTTCCATCTTCAGTCAGCTGCATATTACGCCCGGCAGGAATTGCTACGGGAGTTCCTTTTATCTCACAGGGATATACCTGACCTTCTATGGTTGTCCCGTTTTCCCCAGGAATAGCAGGGGTAATCTCACAAATAACTTCCCCTTCTTTAACGGCCTGTATATTATTTAGATTCTTGTAATCCACAGAACCGTTCTCGTCCTCTTCAAACTCAAGCTGAATGACCCGGTCAAAGTGATCTTTTATAGTACCATCAATTCCATTCCTGGCAAGTATCCCTTTTGCTATTAGCAGCACCTGATCATAAATATGCTCGTTTGCAATTGATTTTAAGGTATCTTCCAATATTCCAGTTTTTACATGTTCCTGGGCTAGAAAAGAACGAAGATTTTCTTCTTTGATATCCGAACCACCGTTTAAAGGTGAGAAAACATAGATCCATGCAGCCATTCTGTCAGTGGAGATCAGTATATGGGGCTGGGCGGCTTTTGGTTCTGGTTCATCAGTTGATTCAGAAGTAGTTACCTCATTCTTCTTATAAATATTAGAAAGAGCTTTCATCTTCATAGCAAATTGTCTGCGTTCCACCTCAAGAAGATCTTCGTTGACCCGGAGAATCAGTGGATCATCGGAAGGTTCCCATATTAATGTGGGGGTAGCGTTTTCTTTCATATCCGGTTCAGCGTACAAAACAGGATCTGGAGACAAATTTTCATTTGTTAATGTGGTATCCT
>SVDT01000058.1:0-11790 GCA_015057775.1 Paenibacillaceae bacterium
GTTACCCTATTTTACCATCGATACGAAAAAGAAATTTTTTGCTGATTTATGATTGACTTTTCATAGCTGGTCTCCTTATCATACTATATTCATTTAATTTCTCACACATTCATATTTGATTCCTCTTGTAACTGAGCAGTTTCCTGTTCTAACAACTCAAACTCACTCTTGTTATTAGAATTACTTTTCTTACTAGATTTACTAAGATTAACTGCGAAGTTCTTCCATTTATGATTATATTCTGTTTTGTTGTTATTAAATTCATTTGCTCTTAATATTTTAAAGTATTGTTTTAAATCATCCTCTGTTAATTCCCCGTTAACTATGGCTGTTATAACAGCACACCCCGGCTCATTTTGATGCATGCAATTGTTAAACCTGCACATTTTCGCATATTTATCTACATCTGCGTAAACCAGTTCATCATCTCCATCAATATGTGATTTTTTCATTAATAACCATCCTTTTATTTTCTTAGTCAAATTTCAGACAGAATGGCATTTAACCTAATTTAGGGTACAAAAATAGCCACACCAACCAGATGTGACCATACTTTTTCCATATTCACAAGAAGATTAGTTATGATAGCATCAAAAATAAAGCCACATATGGCTATCTCTTTTAATGCATCCCAATATTAAGTTAAATGCCAGATACCTCACTTAATATAATATTTTTCATAACAAATCCTCCTTTCAATTTTTATGTAACCATTATAACACGGTGTTTTTTTCTAATCAATAAAAATGTTAAAATTCTAATTATAATTTTATATTAGACAAGCACCTTAAACGAATTAAGTATTAAATTCCTTTCTCCATTTTTGTTTGGCTTTAAAAACGCAAAAAAAGACATCTCAGATAGTATTTCTACTAACTGAAATGTCTTTAACTGGTTTTACAATAGATTCCTCTCGGGTACCTATTCTATTAATTTATAAGTTTTCATTAACCTGCAACACCTCAATTATAAAGAGCGTACATCGTACCAGGGCCAGCTAATCCGTCAGCACTAAGGCCTTTGCTTGATTGAAAACGTTTAACAGCTGAAGTTGTTCCACTGCCAAAGACGCCATCTACTCCATTTGGATCAAATCCCCGGCAATAGAGCATCCCCTGCAAAATATGAACTGCATTTCCTTTATCTCCGGATTTCAATGTTTTTACAGCTGCTTTGGAGCCAGCTCCAAACACACCATCTGCAGTCACACCAAGAATTCTCTGATATGCTTTTGTTGCAGCTTTCTTTGTATTCGAACCATATAATCCATCCGCTGTCAGACCAGAGGAATAATTACTGTTCAGCCAGCTCTGAAATGCTCTAATTGTAGAATCTCCTGTTGTGGTTCCACCACTAGAAGTCCCATATAAAAACATTTCCTTTTCTGCTGCCCGCCTTCTAACCAATCCGTCGAGCACCTTACCACCAGCATGAATCCACTTGTCGAATTCATCGGCTGCTCCGTTAATATCTCCTTTGTTTAACTTTTTAAGAAGCGTACTGGAACTAAAATTACCCCCACCCAAATTGAATGTGAAAGATACCAGTGCATCAAACTGATTCTGACGAATGGCATATGTAACTTTATTGTTTACTGTATTCTCAGCTGATTTTAGATCAGACTTCAAATACGCCTCCGCCTGTGCTTCTGTGATTGTCATACCGGATTTCACACCAGAGGTATGCCCATAACCTATAGTCCACACTCCTACAGAATCCTGATACGCCTTCAGTCTCAAACCTTCAAAAGATTTAATTAAATTAATACCTGCTTGTGATGTTGAAAAACTCATAATAATACCTCCGTTCTTTTTTAATGTACATGTACACTTATTAAAAAGAACGAAGGCGATAAAATGTAAACCTCTTTTAAATTCTAATGTATTATTTAATTATTAATATCAAACTCAGCTTTTGTATTATAACCTATAAAAAACAGCGGTTCTTTGCTACTTTTTTTATGTAAAAATGCAACTGCTCCCTGCTTACTTTCCCCTTTGACCATTGAAAGATTATATACATTATTTTCCAGATATGATGATACATCCTCCCCATTACTGTCACCATTAGAAAGGGCGAAATACAATTTTCCACTCTCCATAGAACCCCTGTTTTCTGCCAGATAAAGTTCTTCTGCTTCTCCTTCAGTATAGGATACATTAAATGTTGCGATTATATATTCCATATCATCAGCCGGTTTTGTCAGCTCTGCATTACCTTTGGATAGCAGTTTATAAGCCTCATCTCCCCTTTGGATGCTTTCCAGTTTAAGCGTTGCTTTTACAGGGACCTCCTGACCATCTACCAATTGTTTTCCTTCTATTATTTTTGAAACTCCAGAATTCTGCTTCTCTGTATTGGATACATCCTTCTGATTTATGTCAACTTTTGTTTCTCGGCTGCCAGTCGTTTCCTCTTTTTTAGATGTCCCGTCGGTTTTACTTTTTGTCTGGGCTTCTTCACTGGAACTTATTTCTTCTTTCGTACCCTTTGTCTCTTCTGAACTGCTCTGCTCAATACGAATCGGCTGGGTCTCCACATTCATAGAATCATCACTGGCCTTTTTGCTCTGGCATCCTGATAATACCGATGCAACTACTAACATAGTTAATACATATTTTATTCTCATTCTCATTCCCCTTCTTAAACAACTAAGCCCATGTTGTTGGACCTTGTTATTCATTATATTGACTATAGTATAAATATTATCAATTTATTTATTTTACCATAATATTAATTTATTGGCAATACAACAAATATACCTATACCAGGTTATCTGAATTTCAATTCAAAAGGGGGACTCCTGGTTTGGAGAGGTGCAAATACTAAATCAAAAAAGTTTTGTTTATAGAAAAAAAAGGAGCTGTACACTAATTTCTTAGTGCGACAGCCCCATGTAGAATTACTCAATTGCTTCCTCAATAATTCTTATAATTGTTTTTTCTAAATCCATATATTCATTCTGTTCTACTATAAAACTATCCAAATGCTCAATTATGGAATCATAATAATAATCGATGTCATCTTCCAAACCGTCAGCCACACCACCATCTTCATCATAATCGATATAGCCAACTGTAAGCTCTATAGTTCCACTAGCGATTGTATCCGTTTCGTTAAATAAAGAAATATCTATACATTCTTTATCTCCTGCACTAGGATTGATATTAATATCATCAATTTTTAACAATAGTTTTTGATCATCAATTCCTATTACCTCAATGTCCTCTCCATAACCTATACTATCAGGAAGATTTCTTTCTTCCATTTTCCTAGCAGCTTCTTCATATTTGGAATTTACCCATTCCTTAATCTCAGCTATTTCTTCTTCAGAAATATCATCTTCATCAATTATTCCCGGAAAATCAGTAACTTTTTCTAATTTAGAGGACATCTTACGTAACACTTTTTTAATGCTTGTACTATCTGAGAACAATTCCAATAACGAATCATATGTACATGATATCTCTTCATACTCCCCATGTAATTCATTAATACTATTAAAGTGATTGATAATCTCCCCTAGCATTTTGGATTCAGCAAGATTTTCTTCGAGATATGTCTCATAATAACCTAATGGATTTAGGCCAACCGATTCACGATCCATATCCTCTATATCTTTCTCATAATCATATTCTGAGTCAGATTCTATCTCATACCTATCCTTTCTTGAATCCCCACCCAAAATAATTTTGAATGGTAATATTTCAAAAGATTCTTCAGATCTATTAATTTCAATTCTACACGCAAATATTGCCTTATGTTCTTCTCTAATTCCAACAGTATCTACATAAACATATTCTTTCTCCTCCGAATCCCAAGGAGCATTTTCATAGTCCTGAAAATAGCAATCTATTACAAATTGACCTTTACATACCAATGTTACAATCGATTTATTTTCTTCTATTTCATCTACTGAATGTATTCTAATGGATACATCTGATAAACTATTTAAGGTTGTATCAGTATAATCATATCCCTCAGATATGCCTTTCCTATCATAGGATAATCCTATTACACATATTTCCACATCTTCTCTTATGTATTGACTTAAATTAGATTCAATAGCCGATTTCTTCGACACCACAAAGTTTTTAGTTGCCTCATAATATTCTTCCTGTTTATTCATTTCACCATACAAGTCACCTAAAGAAGAAAAGAACAAATGATTATCCCATCTCTGACATGCTTCTCTAAATCCTTTATCATCACTTATTATTGCAACCACTTCATCATGCCCAAATCGCTCTCTGATTTGGTTAGCAATAAACGCATCTGGAAACTCCTTTCTCTTTTTCTCACCAGTTTGAAAAGGAAATTTGATTTCAAAATAATCGTCTATAATCGCATTCAAATCAATTTTACTAGTATCCAAAATTTCTGCTTCCAAATCATCTATATACTTATGTAATAAATCTATACTCTTCTGTCTTATTTCATCTTTATCTGTATTTAATTCCAGAATATGCCCTAAGCCTAATTGTTTTATTTGATAATCAGTAGCTGTTTTCAAAGCATCTGATCGTAGTTTTCTCATCAAAGAGCAGATGGAAACTCCTCTTTGCGCAATATGTTTTTCAGATTCTTTTACTACTATATTACTTAATACAACTTTAACCCTTCCTTTTTTCACATAATTTACTAATAGTTGAAGCGTACTCTTTTCATCAAAATCAAAGCTTGCTGAATCCAAAATATTTGTATCTAGTGTCACGTAAATAGGATATCTAATCATCTTTCTCAGTCCTTTTTTTATTATTATCAGCATCTAGCTGAATATTAATACCACGCTTAATTACCTCTGCATTTGTCAATCCTTATCTTCTTGCATGAGCTTCAAAGTTAATTCTTCCTCGGTAAGGCGTGCACTAACTTTGTATGCTCTAGGATTTTCTGTTATTGGCCTACCTGTTCTTGCCATTTTGATTTCTCCAATTCTTGAATAATTAATACGAAAATTCCAACAACAATACTACTTCTATATTTTACTTTATGGGACCCAATTACTACAATCATTATTTTTTAAATTTTAAGTAACAGGCAGCCTAAACCGCCTGCCCATATTAGTATATACCTGAAAGAAAGATGGATACTACTTAATATAATGTTCCGCTGCTATGTACATTTATACGTATCTCACATATGACGCTTCTTTATAAAACTCTTTTACTTCTTCTACAGATTTATCTATTCTTTTTAGTTCCTTATCACACAACTCAGACAGTGTATCATCTGCATTAAAGTCAACATCTGTTCTTGAAAGAATATTAAAAAAATCCTCAATAGCTGCATCAACTATTTTTTCTGCTGGATTATCTACCAACAAATATATTTTCTTTTGTCTTTCGAAAATTTCTAACATATTTCTCAACTCATTTTCAATCAGAATAAAAAAATAAGTCATTCTTATAACAGGATGAGGATGCGTGAGCTTCGAATGGTTAGTATCATGTATACTATCTTTATTAAAAGCAAATATCCAGAAAATAGTATGGACCGATGTAATATATAATGTAGTGATTAACCCAATATCTCCCAAATGACCTAAACATGATGGCAAAAAATAGTCATACGAATTTATCACTCCATAAAAATCCGCAACACACTCCTTTGCCTGCTTAAAATAATTTCCCCCTTCATTTCTCATTTCCTCAAATAACACAGCAATATCATTTTCTTTTTCACAATGCCCACATATTATATGCCCAAACTCGTGCATCACTAAATATAAAAATGACATTGTAAATATATAATTTCCTAACTTACCTTCATTTGTGGAACTTTCAGTCACATTGTAAAAGGCACTAATTGTTGGTAATTCGAGTCCATCAAATTCATTAATACCATCTCTGTAATAGTGGTTAATATGATCAATAAGAGAAGTTGTAATTCCAGAAAATAATCCTATACAATATGTATCTTGTATTTTCACTACCGTTGCATTTACAGAATCATTTTCAATCCAATAAATCCTTATTTTTAAGTCTTTTTCAGTTACTTGTTTTGACAAGTCTTTTAACATACTTTCATATTCAGTTGTTAAATTTTGCTCAAATGAATCTTTCTCACATTCCTTTAATAATAATCCATTTCTACTTAATTCTTCCTTGTATAAACCTGTTATCTGGCTCATTTAGTTATTCTCCTGTAATTATTTCTCTTTATTATACCACAACTAATTATGTAGAACTTATCAAAAGAGAAGTCCTTACTTAACCTTCTTACCAACTCGGGGATTTCTCCTCGGTCTGGATCGGCTACAATTAACTAGACAGAAATTTTAAGGGCATATATGATAGTCTTAATAAGGAAAGGATGATGCCCCTATGTCTAAAAACAAAGAACCAAGACCACGTTGTACATTTACACCTGAATTAAAGCAACAAATCGTTGATCTCTACCGAGGTGATAAAAGAAAATGCGGTATTATCAGGGAATATGATATTGCAAATTCACTCCTTGATAAATGGATTGCCCAGGCAGATTACAGTGGCTCCTTTAAGGAAAAAGATAACCGTTCTACAGAAGATGCAGAGCTGATCAGGCTTCGCAAAGAAAACCAACAGCACAAGATGGAGAACGATATTTTAAAACAAGCAGCCCTGATCTTAGGACAAAAGTAACTGTGATCAAGGCAAATGCCCACAAATACTCTGTGTCAGCAATGTGTAGAGTCCTACAAATTCCAAGAAGCACCTTTTATTACGAAGCAAAAGCAAAGCAAGACGAATCTGAACTGACAGTAAACATAATTGATATATTTAAGGCGAGCCGCAATAATTACGGAACGCGGAAAATAAAATCCGATCTAAAGGATAGAAATCTAATTGCTTCTCGCCGCCGCATCGGAAGAATTATGAAGCAGAAAGGACTTGTTTCAAGTTATACAACTGCCCAGTTCCGTCCGCAGAAAGATACCTGCAACGAGTCAAAAATTGAAAACGTCGTTGACCGCCAATTCAATAAACAACCATATAGAAATATTGTTGTAAGCTATCTCTGGTAGACATTCCTCTTGTATAAAGAGAAATAACCTGTTCTTCAATACCAGAAATGTCACGTTGATATTTGGGCACGATCAATCTTTCAATAAGACTATCTCCTCTATTGCCATTTCGAGGATAAGGTCGTACCTCTCGACCTTCATGGGTTATTATCCATCCGCAATATTCGAATACCCTTTTTCTAGGCTTGTTCCCTGCTTCTCGTTCTTTATTTCTCAATCCATCGAACTATGATAACAGTGGTCTTGAATCCTCATTCACCTCTTTACTTGTTAATCTAAATCGTTCCAGATAACAATCAAGAATCTCTGTATTTACAAGCACCATCTGATTCACCTTATATACCGCATTTGCTTTCTTTGCAATTTCCAGAAACTTTGATATACCCATTCCGTAGACTTTGCAGCCATCTTTATACCTCACAAATTTTTTTCTGCTTTCTTCTGCTTCTCTATAATTAAATCCCATGTCTTTCATCATGCTTTTCATCTCTTTCCTGAAAAGGACATCATTTTCTCCATAACGCAAAAAGGACACTTTTCTAAATTTCTCTAGAAAAGTGTCCTAAAATAGTGCTTATTATTAAATTCAACTTCGTTTACCAAAATTTCAGCTCATTCGAACTCTACCAACGATTTGATGTCCTTTTGATGTCCTTTGGACATCGGAATCTCTCCCAAGTCTTATAAACACTGGATTTATTTATCCAAGCTCTTCATCGTCGGGAACAACAACACATCCCTGATCGCATAACTATCCGTAAGCAGCATTACAAACCGGTCAATACCAATTCCAATACCGCCAGTCGGTGGCATACCAATCATCAGCGCATTCACAAAGTCTTCATCCATAGAATTCGCTTCATCATCTCCCGCTGCCAGAAGTGCTTCCTGAGCCTTAAATCTCTCAATCTGATCCAGCGGATCATTCAGCTCAGAATAAGCATTCGCCATCTCCCTCTTTGTAATAAACAGCTCGAACCGCTCTGTATATTCCGGATCACTTGGCTTTTTCTTCGTAAGAGGTGAAATCTCAACCGGATGATCAATAATGAACGTAGGCTGAATCAGATGCTCCTCTACAAACTCTTCAAACAGAAGGCTTAAGATATCGCCTTTTTTATGTCTTGCTTCGTAAGCTACATGGTACTGATCTGCAAGAGCTTTCGCTTCTTCATCTGTATGAATGGCAGTAAAATCAATATCCTTATATTTCTTCAGAGCGTCAACCATGGAAATACGCTCGAATGGTTTAGACAAATCAATCTCTACTCCGTCATAGGTTACAACCGCTGTGCCAAGCACCTTTAATGCAACCTCACGGAATAAATTCTCCACCAGATCCATCATGCCGTGGTAATCGGTATATGCCTGATAGAGCTCCATCAGTGTAAATTCGGGATTATGTCTGGTATCTACGCCTTCGTTTCGGAAAACACGTCCAATTTCATAAACCCGCTCTAAACCGCCTACGATCAGTCTCTTTAAATAAAGTTCCAGAGAGATACGCAGCTTTACGTCCTCATCAAGGGCGTTGTAGTGGGTATCAAAAGGTCTTGCTGCTGCTCCGCCTGCATTGGCCACCAGCATAGGAGTCTCAACCTCCATAAATCCCTGTGCGTCCAGATGATTACGGATCTCCTTAATAATCTGGGAACGCTTTACAAAGGTATCGCGCACTTCCGGATTCATAATTAAATCAACATATCTCTGTCTGTAACGAAGATCGGTATTAGTAAGACCATGGAACTTCTCAGGCAGAATCTGCAGACTCTTGGTCAGCAGTTCAACGCTTTCCGCATGGATGGAAACCTCTCCTGTCTTAGTGGTAAATGCGGTTCCCTTGATTCCAACGATATCACCGATATCAAGTTTTTTAAATTCTTTATAGGATTCTTCGCCAATGCTGTCTCTTGCTACATAGGACTGAATATTACCCTTTAAATCCTGGACATTACAAAAAGAGGCCTTTCCCATAACACGCTTGGACATCAGACGTCCTGCGATGGAGACTTCTTTGCCTTCCCAGACTTCATAATTTTCTTTGATCTCACTGCTGTGTACGGTAACATCGTACTTTGTAACTTTAAACGGATCTTTTCCTGATTCCTGAAGCTCTGCCAGTTTCTCCCGGCGAACCTTAAGTAAATGGTTTAAATCCTCTTCTACAACCTGATTCTGGTTTTGATTCTGCTGTTCTGCCACTTGTTTTCACTCCTTTGTGAACTATGTTAAGGAAGTACTCTTAAGACACTCTCTGAATCTCAAGTACTTTGTACTGAATGACTCCTGACTGAGTCTCAACGTCAACAACGTCTCCTACTTTTTTACCAATCAGCGCCTGACCTACCGGAGATTCATTGGAAATCTTGTTCTGAAGGCTGTTTGCTTCGGTGGAACCAACAATCTTGAATTCCATCTCTTCGTCTTCATCCACATCGTAGACTTTTACTTTACAGCCAATATTAATCTTATCTAAGTCTATTTCATCTTCTACGACTACTTCTGCATTCTTAAGCAGCTTCTCCAGCTCTTCGATACGCAGCTCGATGTCTCTCTGCTCATCTTTGGCAGCATCATACTCTGCATTCTCGGATAAATCACCCTGTTCTCTGGCTTCCTTGATTTTCTGGGCAACTTCTTTTCTTTTGACTACTTTTAAGTTCTGAAGCTCATCTTCGTATCTCTTAAGACCTTCATAGGTTAAAATATTTTTCTTGTCTACCATGGTTTTTTACTTCCTCCTGGTTACTTACTCGCTAAATCACATTCCAGATATTATAGCTTAAACATCTGTAATTGTCAAGATTCGCGTCCCTTTTTCTGGTTACAATGCTCCAATTCTTTCTCGTACAAAACGCCTTAATTCTTCCATTGTTTCAACCTGATTGATATCGTTTCTCAATTTGGCTGAATGGGGAAGTCCGCCGGTATACCACGCCATGTGCTTTCTCATCTCACGCATGGCAACTGTCTCTCCTTTGTGCTCTGCCTGCATGGTTCCATGACGCAGAATCATCTCGCTGATCTCAGCCGGAGTCGGCGGCTGTAACAGCTCTCCTGTCTCTAAATAATGCAGCGTCCTTGAAAAGATCCAGGGATTTCCTTTTGCACCTCTGGCGATCATGACTCCGTCACAGCCGGTCTGATCGATTAAGGCCCTGGCATCTTCCGGCTTAAAGACATCGCCGTTGCCGATGACAGGAATGGAGACAGCTTCCTTCACCTGCCTGATGATATCCCAGTCAGCAGTTCCTGAATAGTACTGCTCCCTGGTTCTGCCGTGGACTGCTATGGCTGCCACGCCGCTGCTTTCTGCCATACGGGCAAACTCCACTGCATTACAGTCTTCCTCTGTAAAGCCTTTTCGAAACTTTACAGTGACCGGCTTTTTCACTGCCTTTACCATGGCAGTCAGGATCTTCTCCGCCAGCTTTATATCCTTCATAAGCGCAGAGCCTTCGCCGTTATTTACAATCTTTGGTACCGGGCATCCCATATTCACATCGATTAAGGCAAATGGCCGGGATTCTATGGCAGCTGCCATATTCGCCATGATGTCCGGGTCGGAACCGAAGAGCTGGACACTCACCGGGCCTTCCTGATCGGATACGCTTAACAGCTCATTGGTATTCTTGTTCTTATATAAAATGGCTTTGGCACTGACCATCTCTGTGACCGACAGTCCGCAGCCCTGCTCCCTGCAAAGAAAACGAAATGGCAGGTCCGTAACCCCTGCCATCGGCGCCAGTATCAGATTATTGTCAAACGTTACATTTCCTATTCTAAGTTTCAACTGTCTTTTTCTCCGTCTTCTAATTCTTCTCCCAGATAAAAAACACGGTAGTACATCTCAAGGGACTGCAAAAGCTCCCGTTTTTCCCGCTGGTACTGCTTAATCTTTAATACACTTCCGATTTCATCGAACAAATAGTCCTCTTCCGGTGCGGTTACTTTAAATTCCAACGTTCCTTCTTCGTTAAACTCCAGAACCAGAACTCCGCCAATATCTTCGGTATAGAGCACACACATGATCTGAAGCTCCTGCCGGATGCTTTCCGGAAGACTTTTAAACTGTTCATTAAAATAATATTTCTGTTCATAAGAATTGGCGCCGCACAGCACCACTTTATCTTCAGCCTGCTCCATATCTGTCACCGTTCTTTCTGCCCGACCACGCATTCAAGCATGTTTTGTCCCCCTTCGGATACAAAGCATGCTTTCTGGTGTCATTATGTTTACCGGTTTATAATTGTACCATACAAAAAAAGAAAAAACAATAGCCTAAAAATCTGTTGTACAACGCTTTACCAGCCTGCAGGGTACCTTGCAGTTCCGGCTGATATCCGGATCTTTCTCCTGAAGAATCTTCATCATGTTGCTGATGGTTATATTACACAGTTCCTCTACCCGGTTATCAACGCTTGACAGCTCCGGATCACTGCAGATGGAAAGTGCAGAATTGTTAAAGCCTGTAATACAGATATCCTCCGGTATCTTTAACAGCTTGGCATTTGCATACTTAATTGCTCCCACTGCAAGACCGTCGTCTGTACCGATCACACTGTCAAACCGCAGATCCCGTCGTTCCAGCAAAATATCCCGTACGGTGTGGATCCGGTTTTTTACGTACAGCTTTAAGTCTCCAAGCACCGGCAGACCATGGCTTTTTAAGGCTGACTCATAGCCGGCAAGCTTCCTTACAGCACTGTAGGAATGAGAATCGCACAGAAAAAGAATTCTGCGGCGGCCTGATTCGATCATCTGACTGGTCACATCATAGGTGA
>SVDT01000058.1:11800-19672 GCA_015057775.1 Paenibacillaceae bacterium
TTCTCACCATCTAAATATCCATTAATTAGGAAGACCGGAACCTGTCTGGCTGCATCAAGCACATACTGTACACGGCTTTCTTCCCCCTCAGCACCTGCATAGGTGGAACCCACCATAATTAACGCATCAATGCGTTTGGCTAAGAGAAGACTTACATACTTCTCCTTAATTGACTGTTCAAATCCGCTGCAGCACAGGATACAGTCGTAACCGTGTTCATGCATGCGGCTTTCTAAATGGGCAACTGCAGTTGCCATATAGGCATCGGATACATCCGGACATAGGATGCCGATGGTCTTCATGGAATCAAGTCCTAACCCCCTGGCAAATACGTTAGGTGTGTAGCCATTCTCCTCCATGATTGCCCTGACTTTTTGTTTTGTTTTTTCACTTACGCGGGGGCTGTCGTTTACCACCCTGGAAACGGTAGCAATGGAAACTCCTGCAAGCTCTGCAATATCATATATGTTCATCCTGGTGTCCCTCTAAACGTCTTTATTATTCACCGCCTGAATGGGATTCAGACAGACGTTTCCCCTTTTACTGTGCCAGCGTTATTGATCGCTCTGTTTGGCCATATCAGCAGGGAGCGTAAGCGCTTACACTTATCTCGATTCATTATACATAATAATTTTGTATTACGCAACTGTTATTACCAGGGAAACAGGAAAAATGGTGTATGTTTTTTCAGTATTGTTCCCATAATTAAAAGAAATATGTTTGTTTTATTTTTGCCTATTGACTAAGAGAATAAAATGGTGTATGTTTTATGTAAGTACTTACATTGCATCTGAATATCGAAACTGGTACTAAGAAAGGAAAGGAAGCTTATGCAGGACTTTATCAAAATTAATTCCGAAGACAACGTGGCAGTCGCTTTAAAGCCGCTTGCTTCCGGCAGTGCTGTGGAGGTAGACGGCACAGCGGTTATTCTTCTGGAAGACATCCCACAGGGTCATAAATTTGCCCTGACAGATATACCTGCCGGCTCATCCGTCATCAAATACGGCTGTGCCATCGGCATAGCAAAGGAGAACATTGGGACTGGGGCCTGGATTCACACACACAATTTAAAAACAGGATTAGGGGATTTACTGACTTACACGTACAACAAACAGGAGATCGAAGTTGCTCCAACAGAAGAACGCTTTTTTAACGGTTACCGCAGACCCGACGGACGTGTGGGCGTGCGTAACGAAATCTGGATTATTCCTACCGTAGGCTGCGTGAATAAAATCGCGACTGCCATTGAACGTGCCTCTTTAAAACATGTAAAAGGAAGCATCGATGCGGTTGCTGCTTTCCCTCACCCATACGGATGTTCCCAGATGGGCGATGATCAGGAATTTACCAGAACCATTCTGGCAGATTTAATCAATCATCCAAACGCTGGCGGCGTACTGGTACTTGGACTTGGCTGTGAGAACAGCAACATTACCGAATTAAAACGCTATATCGGAGAATACGATGAGCGCAGAGTCAAATTCCTGGTAGCTCAGGAGTCAGAAGACGAGATCTCCGATTCTCTTGAACTCATTGATCAGCTGGCAGAGTATGCAGGAACCTTTCACAGAGAGCCCATCAGCTGCAGCGAGCTGGTAATTGGAATGAAGTGCGGCGGTTCCGACGGATTATCCGGAATTACAGCCAATCCTACTGTTGGAGAATTTTCAGATATGCTGGTTTCAAAGGGCGGAACTACGATCCTTACAGAAGTTCCGGAGATGTTTGGTGCGGAAACCCTTCTTATGAACCGTTGCCAGAACGAAGAAACCTTTGAAAAAACTGTTGATTTAATAAATGACTTTAAGAATTATTTTACAAGCCACAATCAGACCATTTACGAGAATCCTTCTCCAGGTAATAAAAAAGGCGGTATTTCCACACTTGAGGACAAGTCCCTGGGATGTGTTCAGAAGTCCGGCAGAATGCCTGTGGTTGATGTATTAAAATACGGTGAGCCGGTACGCAATAAAGGACTGAACCTTTTAAGTGCTCCAGGCAACGATCTGGTGGCTTCCACAGCCCTTGCTGCATCAGGTGCCCATATCGTTTTATTTACCACTGGACGCGGCACTCCATTTGCATGTCCCGTACCAACCATGAAGATTTCCACCAACTCTGCTCTCAGTCAGAAGAAGAATAACTGGATTGATTTTAACTGCGGAGTGCTTGTGGAAGGAACCGATATGGAGACTCTTAAAAATCAGTTTTTTGACTTTGTTATTGAAGTTGCCTCCGGCAAGATGGTGAAATCAGAAGAAGCAGGTTTCCACGATATGGCCATCTTTAAGCAGGGCGTAACATTATAAAATATTTTTGACTACCTATAAGGAGACAAACGGAATGGAAAAGTTAAGCTACCAAACACTGGAAAAGCTGGGTTATGATGGATATTTATTAAAAGATGCACCAGAGCGTGTACTGCAGTTCGGAGAAGGAAACTTCTTAAGAGCGTTTGTTGATTACTTTATCGATGTTCTCAATGAGAAGACCGGATTTAATTCAAAGGTTGTTTTATGCCAGCCAATCGCTCCTGGTCTTGCTGATATGATCAATGAGCAGGAAGGTCTTTATACCCTCTTTCTCCGTGGCTTTGAGAATGGTCAGAAGGTAAATGACAAGCGTGTCATCTCCTGCGTAAGCAGATGTTTAAATCCATACAGCGAGTACGAAACCGTTCTTACCTGTGCAGAAAACCCGGATCTCCGGTTTATTGCCTGCAACACCACTGAGGCCGGAATTACTTATGACCCTTCCTGCCAGTTTACCGATGTACCGGCTGACAGCTATCCTGGAAAGCTGACTCAGTTCTTATACAGACGTTTTGAGAAGTTCGGCAAGGAAGCTGGAAAAGGATTTGTGATTCTATCCTGCGAGCTGATTGATAACAACGGAAAAGAACTGGAAAAATGCGTATTAAGCTATGCAAAACAGTGGAATTTAGGCGATGAGTTCTTAAACTGGATTAAAGCAGAGAATATCTTCTGCTCCACACTGGTTGACCGTATCGTAACCGGTTATCCAAGAAACGAGGCAGCTGAGATCTGTGAAGAATTAGGCTATATTGACAACATTATCGATACTGGTGAAGTATTTGGATTCTGGGTAATCGAAGGACCAGACAGCTTAAAGAAAGAACTTCCATTTGAAGAGGCAGGTCTTCCTGTTGTTATCTGCGGAGATCATAAGCCATACAAGCAGAGAAAGGTTCGTATCTTAAACGGTGCTCATACCTCTTTTGTTTTAGGCGCTTACCTGGCTGGTCAGGACATCGTGCGCAACTGTATGGATGACGAAGTGATCTGCGGTTTCATGAACAAGACCATTTACGATGAAATCATTCCTACCTTAACTCTTCCGGAGGAAGAATTAAAGAGCTTTGCAGCTTCAGTAACAGAGCGTTTCAAAAACCCATTTATTGACCATGCGCTGTTAGCTATTTCCTTAAACTCCACTTCCAAATGGAAAGCCCGCGTAATGCCGTCTTTAAAGGGATATGTAGAGAAGAATCATGCGCTTCCGAGCTGCATCACTGCTTCCTTTGCATTCTATATTGCATTCTACCATGGAACAACACTGACAGAAGACGGACTGACTGCAGTACGTCCTGCTGGTGATACCTATACAGTAAAAGATGATAAGCAGATTCTCCAGTTCTTCTATGACCACAAAGACGAGGATGCAGCTGCTCTTACTCACTCTGTCTGCACAAATACAGAGTTCTGGGGTGAGGATTTAACTGCCATTGAAGGTTTTGAAGCGGCTGTTAGCGGATATTTAAAAGATATTGAAGAAAAAGGCGCTTATGCAGTTATGAAGGAATGTTTATAATTAAAGGGTGAGACTTGTCATATCAATGACGATCACGACAAATACAAGTCCAAACGGATAAAAGAAAGAGCTTTGATTGTTATAAACCAGTCAAAGCCCTTTCTTATTTTTATTAATCAAATATTATCCGAAACTACTGCTTAATTGCAGCTGTAATTTTCAAGAAACTTTCTTGACCACTCCGCATTATCCGGCGTACTGTCCTCGATTGTCATCTGAATATATGGTTTGTCTTTCTTTGCAAAATTCAGAATTGTATCATATTTCATAACTCCGGTTCCAGGTGCTCCGGAAACCACTTTATCGCCTTCAATTACGAAATCCTTCATATGAAGAACGTCGGTATACTCTCCCAGATCCTGGATGGCTTCTGTAATCACCTTATCATATTCACTGCTGTTTTCTACAGACAGTAAGTTAACCGGATCAAGAATGATTCTTAAATTCGGGGAATTGATTGCTTTTAACACCTTAAGAGCCTGCTTGGAATTGTATACGATATGGCTCCATACCGGTTCGATTGCCATGATTACACCGAATTTTTCTGCACATTCCACAACCGGACGAAGGTTGGTAATAAATGTCTGAAGAGCTTCTTCTGTATGGGATGCCGCCTCAAAACGGTATTCTGCATTGGGGTTTCCTGTCTCGGTTCCCACTACGCTGCAGCCTAAGATGGAAGCAAAACGAAGATGGGCAAAATAACGCTCCTGAATCTTCTTAATCTCTTCCGGATCTGGATGCGCCAGGTTTAAATAGCAGCCTAAAACAGCGATATCCATATGATACTCTCCGAATTTGTTCCGAAGATAGGAAGCAAATCCCGGTGTTAAGGCAGAATTCTCCACTGAATGATCTTTGATTGTCTTTGTCAGCGCCAGATGTACACAGGAAAATCCCTGTTCGCTGGCTATTTTTAAACGTTCCTCTATGGTACCTGGTGCCACATCGTGTAATCGAATTCCAATCTGCATTGTACTCTTCTCCTTTAGATCGTTTCGTAATGATTAATATTGCTTAATTCAAATGCTTCCCCTTCCTGTCCGGAAATTTGAACATTTTCACAGATCAGGGTGTCCACATTGCTGATACAAAAGCCTTTTTTGGTGCACTCTCCCACTCCGCTTAACATAGCGGGAGCTCCTGACTTCGCCTCTTTCGCAAAGGAAATGGTAACGTTCTTAAATTCAATGCGTTCAATCTTCTTTTCCGGAAGACCATAGAGAAAGGAGGCTGCCACATGACAATTAGCCGCTTTTATATTGGTAAAGCTGAATCTTCCGATCTCAGGCGTTCTGTCATCAACCGGAAGTGGTTCTCTGCACTGAACGTATTCTGATTTTCCATCGGGATCACAGAAGTAGAAGCCATTGACTACAAACGGGGTCATAACATGATCCATATCAATGTGGTCAAAGGCAATATCCGTAAGAACGGAGTCCTTTCCTCTTCCTCTTCTGGTCTTGATCCGCAGACCTCTGTCTGTATGGCGGAACAGACAGCGTTCTACCAGGATGTTTTTCACACCTGCACCGACTTCACTTCCAATGGTAACGGCTCCGTGACCGTTTTCCATCAGACACTGGCGAATGGTGATGTTCTCAGAAGGCTTTTTATATCTGCGTCCCATATAAATCTTGCCTGACTTAATGGCAATACAGTCATCACCCAGAGAAAAATGAAGTCCCAGTATCTCCACGTCCTTACAGGATTCCGGATCCAGTCCGTCTGTATTGGGGGAATCTGCCGGATTGCTGATGCTTAAATTTAAAAACTTCAAGTCTTCACTGAAATAAGGATGAAGAACCCAGGTGGGACTGTTTTTTAAAGAAAAGCCCTGAAGCGTAATCTTCCTGCATCGTTCCAAAAATACCATACGTGGGCGGAACGCTCCCTTCATCACTCTTACATTGTCCCACCAGTTGTCAAAGGAAGCCTGTCCGTTTATGATTCCTCTGCCATAGATTACTACATCTTCCACATCGATACCGGTGATGATGCCTGCAAACATGGGAAGGGGATTGCCCTCCCAGGTTCCCAGATTATAATCATCTTTTTCATCATAACTCTCGATCATTCCGGGGAACTTTGGATACTGATACCGGTCAGTCTCTGCAAGGAGCTCCGCCCCCTCTGAGAGCTCAATCTTAATATGGCTCTTTAAAAACAGACTGGTAACTTTGTATTTTCCTGCGGGAATCAGCACTCTTCCGTCTTTGGGACATGCCATAATCGCAGCCTGAATGAAAGGATTGTCGTTTTGGATTCCGTCTCCAAGAGCGCCAACTTCCCTGACATTGATGGTAACAAATTCATAATCCGTATGGAAATTTACCTCTGCCTTTTCTCCATTTCTTTCCAGAGAAATATTATAGTCCATATCCGGCTTTAAGTCAAACAATGTAAACACAACCTGCTTTGTCTCTCCCCGGTTCTCTCCGTTTACCAGAATCTGGCCCGGAGTATCAAATTCATAGATTGTTTCTGTGATTGTCTCTATGGTTACAGAACGTGCTGTCTGAAATACAACTCTTAATTCCATACTGTTAAACCTCACCTGTAAGTTTTCCTGTGTTATTGTTTTTTCTATTGAAAAAGAGCGCAGCAATTACATACCACGCCCTCTTTTTGATCTTTAACCTTTTACTCCGCCTGCAGCAATACCATCAATGAAGGAATCCTGCGCACAGAAGAATACAATCAGAGAAGGAATAATGGAGATAAGTGACATCGCCAGAATTCTGTTCCACTGAAATCCTACATCACCGTCCATTGACATACGTAAGTAAATGGAGTTTGTATATTTCGGCATGTCGGAAACGTAGATCAGGGGTCCCATAAAGTCATTGGAAGTCCACATAAACTGGAACAAAGCAACGGATACCAGTGATGGCTTTAACATGGGAACAATGACATACCATAATGTTTTAAGTGAATTACAGCCGTCAATCTTAGCTGCCTCTTCCAGCTCTTTTGGCACACCTCTTAAAAACTGAACCAGCATGAATAAGAAGTATGTGTCTCCTGCAAATAAAGAAGGGATTACAAGAGGAAGATAGGAATTTGTCCAGCCCCAGTTATTAAACATAATGTACTGAGGTGCATTTAAAACTACCTGAGGAAGGAACAGGGTGGAAATCATAAGAGAAAAGAGGATTGCTTTTCCTTTGAATTCAAACCGTCCAAAACCGTAAGCAGTAATGGTAGCTGATATTACAGTGAAAATAACCTTTGGCACTACGATTTTATAAGTGTTTAAAAGTGATTTAATCAGGTTGATTTTACCGCCGTAATCAACGAATGCATTGGCATAACCGTCTGTAACCGGGTTCTTAGGCCAGAACCATGCGCTGGTAAAAATCTCTGAGTTGGTCTTAAAGGTCGCACCTACCATCCAGATCAGGGGATAAACCATAATGAATCCAATTAATACGAGAAGAGTATAACGGATTATTGTACTTATTTTTCTTTTTGTCTCTTTCGTCATGTCATCTACCTCCCGTCTTCATCTGAGTAATATACCCATTTCTTCTGGCTAACAAATGCAACTGCCGTAAATGTCATGACAATCAGGAACAGAATCCATGCCTGGGCACTTGCGATACCCATCTTATGACGAAGGAACGCATTGTTGTAAATAAGAATGGAAATCAGTGTTGTTGCACCGTTTGGTCCGCCCTTTGTTACAAGGAAAGGTCCGTTGAATTCCTGGAAAGCCTGACATAACTGAGTGATCAGGTTGTAGAAAATAACCGGTGTGATTAACGGAACTGTAATTTTAAAGAACTGAGTCCATTTTCCTGCTCCGTCAATGGATGCAGCCTCGTATAAATCTTCCGATACACCTTTTAATGCTGCAAGGAAAATTACCATGGCTGAACCGAACTGCCATACTCGTAACATGATGATAACGAATAAAGCACCGTTGGCAGATGCCATCCAGTTGATTTTTTCTCCGCCAAATGCAACGACTACTGCATTGATCAGACCATCTGTATTAAATACAGCTCTCCACAAGATGGCAATGGCGATGGAACC
>SVDT01000059.1 GCA_015057775.1 Paenibacillaceae bacterium
TTGTGAAAAAGGCATCGGTGTCATTTTGTCTCCCATTGATATCCTCCTGCATCCGGGCTCTCCCTGTGTTTGTTAAGCCCTGTATGAATATTCTGATTTTTATCGTCCGTTAATTCTTGCAGCAAGCGCTCCTGCCGCTTCCCTGCAGTCTGCCATCAGCTTCTCTTCGTCAACTCCCATCAGGATTCTGTCTTTCATGAGAATCTTACCGTTGCAGACAGTTGTAACTACACTGCGGCCTGTCATTCCAAACAGAATGTGGCTGTTGGCATTATCCCCATTCATGGGGGTTAATGGATTGTAATCCGTAACAATCACATCTGCTGCTGCACCCTCTTTTAAAATTCCCAGAGGTTTCTTAAAATATCTGCCTGCAATTGCTGCATTCCCTTCAAAGAGCATCTTCGGAACCTCGCTCCATGCCGCATTGGGATCGCACAAATGATGTTTATGAAGAACGTTGGCTGTCTTATAGGATTCTAACATATCGTGGGTATAGCCGTCCGTTCCAAGACCGGTTAAAATCCCCCGCTTCACCAGTTCCATGGTGGGAGGACACCCACAGGCATTTCCCATATTGGACTGTGGATTGTGAACTACCATGGTGTCTGTATCAAGTATTAAGTCCATCTCATGAGGATTAATGTAGATACAGTGCCCAAGAATCGTCTTTTCCCCAAGAATCTGAAAGTCCATCAGGCGGTCCACAATCCGCTTGCCGTACTTCTTAAGACAATCATGGAGATCTTCAATCCCTTCTGCTACATGAATGTGGTAGCCTGTTCCGTCAGGCTTATGAGCTGCTGCAAACTCCATGGTCCGATCCGATATGGTAAACTGGGCATGCATTCCCATCATTCCTGCAATCATATCGCTTTCATCGGAAAGAGCATGGCGGATAAATGCCTCATTTTCAAGAATTCCTTCCTTTGCCTTTTCCTCTCCCCCACGGTCGGAAACCTCATAGCATAAGCAGGTTCTCACCCCGGTTTTGCCAGCGGCTTCCTCAATCCTAAATAAAGAATCTGTAATCTGCCCAAAACTGGCATGGTGGTCAAAGACCGTTGTCACTCCGTTTTTAATGGAATCCACATAAGTAGCCATAGCACTTAAATAAACATCATTTAATGTGAGATTCTTATCGATGGTCCACCAAAGACCGTCAAGAATCTCCAAAAAACCATGGGGATCATACCCGTCAATGGCCAGTCCTCTGGCAAAAGAGCTATAGATATGCTCATGGGTATTGATAAAGGCCGGCATGATTACCCCACCCCTGGCATCGATGTATTCCGCCTGCGGATATTCCTTTTTCATCTCAGCCGTGGTGCCAATCCTTTTTATGACCCCGTCTTCTATCCCGACTGCACCGTCATTAAGAAACGGATTCTCCGGATCTCTGGTGATCATTCTTCCATTACCGATTATCAGCATGTCTCCATCTCCTTTTCATTTTTCTAAGATACGAAAGCAAATTGCTAATTTTCTTATGTATACAAACCTCACAGAAGTATTTTTATGGTCTTATACTTTATTTTTACAATTTGCTTACATTTCATCAGTTTCAATTCTATTTTTTATGCACATTATACCATGGTTCTCTGTTAAAAACAGTGTATCATTTCATTTTCAGAAAATCAAGCATGAATTACAAAAAAAATTAGTAAACCTAAAAATTTTTTAGAAAACCACTTGTAATTAAATTTTTTTATGCTATGATGAATTTATTAATGATCCTGCAAGGAGGATAAAAGAATGGATTCAAAGCTTCAGTTACTGACACAGATTGCACAGGGAGTCGCTGTCCACTTCGGCAGCCAATGTGAGGTGGTCATTCACGATCTTCGGGGCGAAAGCATGGAAAGTTCCATTGTTTTTATAGAAAACGGCCAGGTCAGCAACCGTAAAATCGGAGACGGACCTTCTGAAATTGTTCTGGAGACGTTAAAAAAGGATCCTGACCTTTTAAAGGACCGCCTTTCCTACCTGACAAGAACCGAGGATGGACGAATCTTAAAATCCAGTACCATGTATATCAGAGGCAACGATAATGCGGTTGACTACATCCTTGGCTTAAATTATGACATCACGGGACTTCTTACAATAGAAAATGCAGTAAAGTCTCTGATTTCCACCGGAGAGACTGCCACGGATCACAACAGGGAGCCCAAAAAAATCACGCATAACGTCAACGATCTGTTAGATACCTTAATCGAACAATCCGTCGCTTTAGTGGGAAAACCAGTTGCTTTAATGAGCAAGGATGACAAGGTTTTAGCGATCCAGTATTTAAATGACGCCGGTGCATTTCTCATTACCAAATCAGGCGACAAGGTCTCCAGTTATTTTGGTATCTCAAAGTTTACTTTATACAGCTATATGGATGCCAACAAAGAAAAGACTTAACATCTGGCAAATGATACCCGTTGATTTTAATTTATTATAAAGGAGAATGTGCAGACATGAAACCAATCGAATGGGCTGTAAACACCATGCCAAAGACCGATGACAGATATCTGCCTGTTATGTCACCAGAGGAGATAAAAAAGGCAAGAAGCTTTCACGAAAGCTTTCCCCAGTACAAAGAGACTCCTCTGACAAAACTACCCCATATGGCAGACCATCTGGGATTAGGTGAGATTTACATAAAGGATGAATCTTACCGGTTCGGCTTAAATGCATTTAAGGTTTTAGGCGGATCTTATGCCATGGCCAAGTATGTGGCGAAGCAGACAAAAAAGGAAGTCTCTGATCTTCCCTATCAGGTGCTGACCTCACAGGCTTTAAAGGAAGAATTCGGTCAGGCTACCTTTTTTACCGCCACCGACGGCAACCACGGAAGAGGCGTTGCCTGGGCTGCCAGACAGCTTGGACAAAAGGCTGTCGTCTTCATGCCAAAAGGCACTACATTAAACCGTTTTAATAATATTAAGGCGGAGGGAGCCGATGTAACCATTGAGGAATCCAACTACGATGAATGTGTCCGCATGGCCGCAGATGCCGCTTCCAAGGTAAAAAACGGCGTGGTGGTTCAGGATACAGCATGGGATGGATACGAGGAAATCCCGGCATGGATCATGCAGGGCTATGGTACCATGGTTATGGAAGCAGACGAACAGCTTAAGGAATATGGCTGCGAAAGACCTACCCATGTCTTTGTTCAGGCAGGTGTGGGATCTCTGGCCGGAGCAGTCATCGGTTATTTTAAAAACCGTTATCCTGAGAATCCGCCCGTCTGTGTGGTGGTAGAAGCAGATGTGGCAGCCTGTCTCTATGAAGGCGCAAAAGCCGGCGACGGCAACATCCGGATCGTGGATGGGGATATGCAGACCATTATGGCAGGCCTTGCCTGCGGAGAGCCCAATACCATATCCTGGGATATTTTAAAGAATCATACCGATACCTTTATTTCAGCACCTGACTGGGCAGCTGCCGAAGGCATGAGAATGCTGGCTGCACCCATAAAGGGAGATACACCTGTCACATCAGGGGAATCGGGAGCAGCACCCTTTGGAGTTTTAGCTTCTATCATGAAAGATGATTGCTGCCAGGCTTTAAGAGAGCATCTGGGACTTAATAAAGATTCCAAAGTTCTTCTTTTCTCAACAGAAGGAGATACCGATCCTGACCGCTATAAATCCATTGTATGGGAAGGGAAAGATCGTTAATCATTTCATAAAAACCGGAGGTAAAAAACATGGATTACGCGAAAATCAAAGAAGCAGCAAAAAGCTACGAAGCAGACATGACAAAATTTCTGCGTGACATCGTAAAATTTCCTGGGGAAAGTTGCGATGAAAAAGCTCATATTGACCGGATTGCACAGGAAATGCGGGCACTTGAGTTTGACAAGGTAGAGATTGATCCCATGGGCAATGTGCTCGGATTTATGGGAACTGGAAAAACTCTGATCGGCTTCGATGCCCACATTGATACCGTAGGAATCGGCAACAAATCCAACTGGAATTTTGACCCCTACGAAGGCTACGAAACCGATGTGGAAATTGGAGGAAGAGGTGTTTCCGACCAGTGCGGCGGTTTGGTATCTGCTGTTTACGGTGCCAGAATCATGAAGGATTTAGGTCTCTTAAATGACAAGTACACCGTTCTGGTTACCGGTACTGTACAGGAGGAAGACTGCGACGGTCTTTGCTGGCAGTACATTATCAATGAAGATAAGATCCGTCCGGAGTTTGTAGTCTCCACTGAACCAACAGACGGTGGCATCTACCGCGGTCAGAGAGGCCGTATGGAAATCCGTGTAGACGTAAAGGGCGTTTCCTGCCACGGCTCTGCACCGGAACGTGGTGATAACGCAATCTATAAGATGGCTGATATTCTTCAGGATGTCCGCTCTCTTAATGAGAATGATGCAGCTGATGATAAGGAAATCAAAGGACTTGTAAAAATGCTTGATGAATCCCATAATCCGCAGTGGAAAGAAGCAAACTTTTTAGGAAAGGGTACCATTACCGTCTCAGAAATTTTCTTCACTTCACCAAGCCGCTGCGCCGTAGCTGATTCCTGTTCTGTATCCTTAGACCGCCGTATGACAGCAGGAGAAACCTGGGAAAGCTGTCTTGACGAGATCCGCAATCTGCCAAATGTTAAGAAATACGGAGATGATGTTATGGTTTCCATGTATGAGTATTCCCGTCCTTCCTATAAAGGCCTTACCTATCCTATCGAATGTTACTTCCCTACCTGGGTCATTCCTGAGGATCATAAAGTAACCAGATCATTAGAGGAAGCTTATAAATCCTTATACGGGGATACCAGAATCGGTGCCGAAGAGACTGTTTCCATGCGCCTTGCACGTCCTCTCACCGACAAATGGACCTTTTCCACCAACGGCGTATCCATTATGGGACGCAACCAGATCCCATGCATCGGCTTTGGACCGGGAGCAGAAGCCCAGGCTCATGCGCCAAACGAAAAGACCTGGAAACAGGATCTTGTTACCTGTGCTGCTGTATATGCCGCACTTCCCACTGTTTACTGCAAAGAATAAAACTAAAATCAGGAGGCTTACCACATTATGAAAACCTTACAGGATTATATTGACAAACTGAATTCCTTAAATTTTAAGGAGATGTATGAAAATGACTTCTTTTTAACCTGGGAAAAGACAGATGACGAGCTGGAAGCAGTATGGACCGTCGCAGACGCTCTCCGCTTCATGAGAGAGAACAACATCTCCACAAAGGTTTTTGAAAGCGGACTTGGAATTTCCTTATTCCGCGACAACTCCACCCGTACCCGTTTCTCCTTTGCTTCTGCCTGCAATCTTCTTGGACTGGAAGTACAGGACTTAGACGAAGGGAAATCTCAGATCGCCCACGGAGAGACTGTTCGTGAAACAGCCAATATGATTTCCTTCATGGCAGATGTCATCGGTATCCGTGACGATATGTATATCGGAAAAGGAAACACCTATATGCACCATGTATCCGATGCGGTAACAGAAGGATATAAGGATGGAATCCTGGAACAGAAGCCGGCTTTAGTAAACTTACAGTGTGATATCGACCACCCCACACAGACCATGGCTGACATGCTTCATATCATTCATGAAATGGGCGGCATGGAAAATTTAAAGGGCAAGAAGCTGGCCATGACCTGGGCTTACTCTCCTTCCTATGGAAAGCCTTTATCCGTTCCTCAGGGTGTTATCGGATTAATGACACGTATGGGAATGGAAGTAGTTCTGGCTCATCCGGAAGGTTACGAGGTAATGCCTGAGGTTTTAGAAGTAGCAAAGAACAATGCAGAAAAATCCGGCGGATCCTTCCGTGTATCCAATGATATGGCTGATGCATTTAAGGATGCCGACATCGTTTATCCTAAGAGCTGGGCACCATTTGCAGCCATGGAGAAAAGAACCGATCTTTACGGCAACGGTGATATGGAGGGAATCAGAGCCCTTGAGAAGGAACTTCTTGCTCAGAATGCCAATCATAAGGACTGGTGCTGTACAGAAGAACTGATGAAGACGACTAAGGATGGAAAAGCCCTCTATCTTCACTGTCTCCCGGCAGATATCAACGATATCAGCTGCAAGGATGGAGAAGTGGAAGCTTCCGTATTTGACCGTTACAGAAATCCGCTTTATAAAGAAGCCAGCTATAAGCCATATGTAATCGCCGCCATGATCTTTTTAAGCAAATTTGAAAATCCCCAGGAAGTCTTTAAAAAGCTGGAGGAGAAGAAAACACCTCGTAAGTTCTCAATCTAACCAAGGGGATCATATATATGGAGAAAAAAAAGAGAATTGTAATTGCCCTGGGCGGAAACGCCCTCGGCAATACCCTGCCAGAGCAGATGGCCGCAGTTAAAATCACTTCAAAAGCGATTGTAGATCTGATTGAAGAAGGCTGTGAAGTGGTGGTCGCCCATGGTAACGGTCCCCAGGTGGGAATGATCAACAACGCTATGAGTGCATTATGCAGAGAAGATCCGAATCAGCCTAATACTCCTCTCTCCGTCTGCGTTGCCATGAGCCAGGCATATATTGGTTATGATTTACAAAATGCATTGAGAGAAGAACTGGTGAACCGGAATATGAGAAACATTCCGGTGACCACCATGATTACCCAGATCCGTGTGGACGAAAACGATCCCGCATTTTCAAATCCTTCCAAGCCCATTGGACATTTTATGACGGAAGAACAGGCAAAGGAAGCATCGGAAAAATACGGGTACTTAATGAAAGAGGATGCAGGCAGGGGATACCGGCGAATGGTTGCCTCTCCAAAACCTCAGGAAATCATCGAAATTGAAGCCATCCGTTCCCTGGTGGACAGCGGACAGCTGGTGATCGCCTGCGGTGGCGGTGGAATACCTGTGACCTTAAACGGAAATCACTTAAAGGGAGCCAGCGCAGTCATTGATAAAGACTTTGCCAGCGAACTCCTGGCTGAGGAACTGAACGCAGATCTTCTTATTATACTGACAGCCGTGGAAAAAATCGCCTTAAATTACGGCAGACCCGATGAAACATGGCTGAACGATATAACCGTAAAAGAGGCACGTCAGTATATCAATGAGGGACACTTTGCACCTGGTTCCATGCTTCCCAAGGTGGAAGCAGCCGTAAAATTCGCCGAATCCAGGAAAGGTCGGACGGCCCTTATCACTCTGTTAGAAAAAGCAAAAGAAGGAATACTTGGAAGTACGGGAACTCATATTCAACAGTAAAACATCTTAAAGGAGAACATTTTACTATGAGACAAACTGACAGGAAGTATGCATCTATTTTTGAACTCGATGGTATCCCCAGGTTTTCTCACGCACTCCCCCTTGCAATACAACATCTGGTTGCAATGATTGTCGGCTGCGTCACACCACCCATCATTGTATCCAATATCGTAGGACTGGAAGGTTCCGAACGGGTCATCCTCATACAGGCTGCCCTGGTGGTATCTGCCCTGTCCACCCTCCTCCAGCTTTTTCCCATTGGGAAAAAGAATGGATTCCACCTTGGAGCCTCCCTCCCTGTTATCCTGGGTATCAGTTTTGCATACGTCCCAAGTATGCAGTCCATTGCCGCGGATTATGGCATATCTGCCATTCTGGGAGCTCAGATCGTTGGCGGTATCGTGGCATTCCTGGTAGGTATCTCTGTTATGCGGATCCGGAAATTCTTCCCCCCATTAATTACCGGAACTGTAGTTTTTACCATAGGACTTTCTCTTTACCCAACTGCCATTAACTATATGGCAGGCGGTGTTTCAAATCCCTCATACGGATCGTGGCAGAACTGGACTGTTGCATTTATTACCCTGACAGTCGTCACAGTTCTCAATCATTTCGGTAAAGGAATTTATAAACTGGCTTCCATTCTCATCGGCATTATTGTGGGATATTTGACTGCATTATTTTTTGGAATGGTGAGTTTTTCCAATATCGCTGCTGCTTCCCTGTTTTCCATTCCAAGGCCCCTTCATTTTGGGATCGTATTTGAACCATCTTCCTGTATTGCCATCGGACTCTTATTTGCCATTAACTCCGTTCAGGCAATCGGAGACTTTACCGCCACCACCAGCGGCTCCATTGACAGAGAGCCTACGGATAAGGAATTACAGGGCGGAATTATGGGTTACGGTGTAACAAATATCCTGGGAGCATTTTTGGGCGGTCTGCCGACCGCTACCTACAGCCAGAACGTAGGTATCGTGACCACAACTAAGGTGGTCAACCGCTGTGTAATGGGATTAACTGCAGTCTTTTTGCTGGCTGCCGGTCTGATTCCCAAGTTTTCTGCTTTGCTTACCACCATTCCCCAGTGTGTGTTAGGAGGTGCCACTGTATCTGTATTTGCCTCCATTGCCATGACGGGTATGAAACTGGTCACTTCCGAAGAGATGAACTATCGGAATTCTTCCATCGTAGGACTTGCTGCTGCACTTGGAATGGGAATATCCCAGGCTACAGCTGCTCTTTCTACATTTCCAGCCTGGGTAGTCACTATCTTTGGTCGTTCTCCTGTTGTTGTTGCAACATTAGTAGCAATCTTTTTAAATATTATTTTACCTAAAAACGGGAAATAATTAATATAATCGTGGAATAGATTATATTAATGATTGGAACAGGAGATTCCTATGAATGCAAATAGAAAAAAATTAATTTTCTTCCTGGTACTACCTCTGGCAGTTGGCGCATTGGCTGGATTTTTAACAAAAAACAGTATGATGGTATACAAAAATTTAAACCAGCCACCGCTTTCCCCTCCAGGGTGGATCTTCCCTATAGTGTGGACCATCTTGTATCTTCTTATGGGGTTTGGATCTTATTTAATTGCACAGTCATCCTCTCCGAAAAAAAAGGAAGCACTGCAGATTTATGGAATCCAGCTGGCACTTAATTTTATCTGGAGTATTGTTTTCTTTAACCTGCAGAATTATCTTCTGGCATTTCTGATTCTTCTGATTTTGTGGTACTTTATTATTCGTATGATCAGGGCTTTTGGGAGTGTGAATCAGACAGCTGCCCTTATGCAGATTCCTTATCTTTTATGGGTTACATTTGCTGGATATTTAAATCTGGCTATTGTTTTATTAAACTGATTTACACAAAAATAAAAACGGCGGTGACTATCATTCAATCAGGCTATATGCCTGGTGAACGACTTGTCACCGCCATTTTTATGAATCTATCAGATCAGTACATATTTTAACACGAATAATATGGCTAAAATATACATGAGCAGACTTATTTTCTTTTTCTTTGCATTGCCTGTAATAACGTTAATAAACACATAAGAGATTACGCCCATGGCGATACCCTCAGAAATGCTGTACATAAACGGCATGGCAATAATTGCAATGTAACTTGGAAGCGCTTCCGTAAAATCAGAAAAGTCAACTTTGGTTACAGACGTCATCATAAGGAATCCTACAACAACCAAAGCAGGCGCAGTTGCAAAAGATGGAATTGCAAGGAAAATCGGGGATAAAAACAGGGATAAGCCAAACAGTATGGCTGCTACCACTGCTGTTAATCCGGTTCTTCCGCCTTCTGCTACTCCTGCAGCACTTTCTACAAATGTTGTAGTTGTAGAAGTACCAAATATTGCACCTAATGAAGTTCCCACAGCATCGGCTAACAGTGCGCCCCTGATCTGTGGAAGCTTTCCATCTTTATCAAGCATATCTGCTTTTGAAGCTACTCCGATTAAGGTTCCCAGTGTATCAAACATATCAACAAAGAGAAATGCAAACATTACCACCAGGAAATCCACTGACAGAATTTTGGTAAAATCCAGCTTCAAAAAGGTTGGTGCCATGCTTGGAACTCCAAATCCTCTTGAGAAATCCGGGAATACACTGTACATGCCAAGTTCCGGATTTGGCTGATATAAGCCCACAGCCTGACAAATCATGCCAAGTGCCCAGGTTGCCAGAATACCCCATAAAATATTACCTTTCACATTCTTTACAACCAGTACTGCTGTAAGAAGAATGCCGATTATTGCAAGTAAAACTGTAATTCCTACAGAATGGAACGTTCCATCAGCAAGAGAACCCTTAAAAGAATACATGGTTACGAGAGTCGCTCCGTCAACCACTACCTTTGCATTCTGAAGTCCGATAAATGCAATGAATAAACCGATACCAACGGATACCGCATGTTTTAAATTCATGGGAATTGCATTGAATATCGCCTCCCGGACACTGGTCAGGGAAAGAAGAATAAAGATAATACCTTCAATAAATACAGCTGCTAAAGCCATCTCCCAGGTATAACCCATATTCAGTACTACGGTATAGGCAAAGTAAGCATTAAGACCCATTCCCGGTGCGAGAACAAACGGGTAATTTGCCAGACCTGCCATTAAAAGAGTTGCAACTAAAGATGCCAGCGCTGTTGCGGTGAAAACTGCACCGCTGTCCATTCCTGCTGCTCCAAGAATACTTGGGTTCACTGCCAGAATGTAAGCCATCGTCATAAATGTGGTGATTCCGGCTACCACCTCTGTTTTCACATCTGTGTGATTCTTAGATAAATGAAAAACTTTTTCAAAAAATCCATCATTGGTGTTTCGTTCCATACTTCTACCTCCTTAGGTGCTCTAAAAAATTCGTTTCCCTTCCACATACTTCCCCGCGATGTGTCTGTCGTCAGACAGATAGATAAAACGTTCCAGCCTTTCCCTCGTATTAAGAGGCTGGGGATGACTTAAGCTGCTGTCATCCAGAATCAGAGCATCAAACTCATAACCTTCCAGAAAGCTGCCTGCTTTTCCAAAGAAAGAGCCTCCTCCCATGGTACCTAAGTAGAATGCCTCCTCAATTGTAACAGGCTTTAATGAGGAATCCACAAGGCGCCACCGAAGCTTTGATACCGATATGGCATCTGCCATGGCACGGAATATGGACTCACTGCTCCCTCCCGCTACGTCGGTACCCAGGCCTGTCTTTAATCCCAGGTCCAGATAGGTACGGATCGGCGCAATGCCGGAAGCAAGATTGGTGTTGGACTGGGGACAATGTGCAACATAAACTCCCCGCTTTTTCATCAGTTCAATCTCCTGTTCAGACGAATAGACGCAATGTGCCATCACAGTCTTTTCCTCCCCACCGAACATGCCAAACTGATCATAAGCTTCGCCGTAACACCCGGTACTGGGACATAAGCTCTTCACCCATTCAATCTCACTTAAATTCTCCGACAAATGGGACTGAACCGGAAGTCTGTATTTCCTCTTAAGCCTTCCCAGCCGTTCCATGAGATCATCGGTGCAGGACGGAATAAATCTGGGTGTCAGAATAGGAGTTACATTCTTATACTTTTCTCTTGTATGGGTAAGCCATAAAAGAGTCTCCGCTTCTGACGCCTGTGCACTGGACTCACATAGATAATCCGGCGCATTCCGGTCCATATTGACCTTTCCAACCATCGTCTTTAAACCAGTATCCTCCATGAAATCCATTAACAGCTCTGTCGCCGGTCCATGAATGGTAGCAAAGATACAGGCTCTCGTAGTCCCGCTTTTCTTCATCGTTTCTGCAAAAATCTGGTAGGCCTTTTTTGCATATTCCAGATCGCCATATCTGGCTTCCTCTGGAAACGTATTGGTATTCAGCCAGTCTAACAGCTCTAAATCCATGGACAGACCGCGGAATGAATATTGCGGCGCATGGATATGAAGATCAACTAGTCCCGGTATAATCAGCTTATCGTCACAGTCAATCAGCAAAAAGTCCTGAAACTGTTCCGGTATGCTGTGAAATACTCCGGCTGACTTCCCATTCTGGCATATTAAAAAACCCTGTTCCACCGTTTTTAACGTGTGGACATCCTCACTGTAGCAAATGTTTCCTTTTAGTATAAAATTTCCATCACCGGTCATAGAACCTCCTGTTCCGCACAAACAAAAATACGGCAGCCAAATTGCAACGTTCCTAAAAACCAAGCAATAAAAAACTACCGTCTCATTCTGTCGTTCCAAACGTGAACACAAATAGCACAGCTAAATAAGCCGTCTTCCCATCACGAGGAAACTTATAGACAACTATTACGGTAGTTGGTAGAAACACTCATCCAATTATGAGCATATATAAGTTTCTTTGAATACTGATACTTAACAAATTTTTGTGACCTCTGACAGGTTGACTATAACATATTGTAAAACTATTTGTCAATGCCATTTTTGTTTTAAATCATTTGTCTTTAAATGCTGTCTTTTCTATATTAATACAGCATTTTTCCGACTATTTTTCTTCTGTTAATAGTATATCCAGAATTTCAAACTTTAAATGAAATACTCCCCAACAGATTCCCAGGAAAGATGGTTCTTTTCCATCCATTGGCTGATGTTTCCCACCCAATCAGCAGGCATTGCCCAGGAAAGTCCGCAGCCTGCCTTAATTTCTCTTGGTACCGGAATAATTCTTCCTGGAATCTCTTCTTTCATACACGCCTTCTCCATGGCAATCGCTTCCGTAACGGTATGAAATGTCACTACAGTCTTTAACTCTTTCTGCCTCATCCTGTCTCCTGTCAATGCCTGCTCAATTCTCTGACTGCTTTTACTGCCTGATCAATTTCTTCTTCTGTATTAAAGTGAGACATGGAAAACCGTACTGCCCCCTGCTTTTCGGTTCCCAGCGCCTGATGCATCAGAGGCGCACAATGTGCACCTGCCCTTGCATAGATCTCATAAGAAACTGCCAGTTCGTCTGCCACCTCTCCGGAATCGTAATCCCCTATATTTAAAGCGACAACAGGTGCCCGTTTATGAAGGCTCTCTAAGGAAAAATCCCCGTAAACCGTGACGCCAGGAATATCCTTCACCCCTTCATAAAACTGTCTCATCAGACACTGTTCCCGATTACGGATATACTCCATTCCCGTCTGCCCGATATAGAGAAGTGCTGCATGAAGCCCTGCCAGGCCATGACAGTTTAATGTACCTGCTTCCAGTCGCTCCGGCATCTGCTCCGGCTGTGTTCGAAGGAAGCTTTGCACTCCGCTTCCGCCAACAATCAGCGGTTGAATATCAAGCCCTTCCCGAACGCAGATTCCTCCAGTTCCCTGAGGACCTAATAATCCCTTATGTCCCGTAAAGCAGACAACATCAATTCCCATTTTTCCCATATCAATATCAAATACTCCGGCTGTCTGTGAAGCATCTAGAAGGAATAGGATTCCAAGCTTTTTACAAATTCTTCCAATCGTCTCCAGGTCATTGATGTTACCAGTTAAATTAGAAGCATGGGTACATATTACGGCTCTTGTATTACTCTTACATGCACTCTCAAAATCCTGGTAATTGATGCAGCCTTGTTTATCTGCAGGCAATATAGTAAGCTCCACCCCTTTTTCTTCCATACGGTATAGTGGACGAAGCACGGAATTGTGTTCCATCATGGTGGTAATCACATGATCTCCCGGACGGAAAATCCCTTCCACTGCCAAATTAAGACTCTCTGTAGAATTTGCTGTAAATGCCACCTGGCTGGGGCTTTTTGCATGAAATAACCGGCATATCAGACTTCGGGTATCATAAATCATCCTGGCTGCATCAAGGGAAGCACCGTGAATTCCTCTCCCCGGATTGCCCAAATGAATTATGGCGTCGGCTACTGCCTTTCCTACTTCCTCAGGCTTTTGCAGGGAAGTAGCTGCATTATCCAGATAAATCATAAATGGTTCCTCAGTTTTACTGATTTTTCCTGTTTCTTCGTAACTTCACCGATAATCCGGCACGTTGTCTCCATGTCCGCCTGTGCAAAATCTTTCATAATCTGCTCTCCGTCTTCCCTCGATACGCTGATCAAAAGTCCTCCCGAAGTCTGGGGATCGCAGAATATATCAATCATACATTCCTCTGTGTCTGCGTAATCCACATGGTCACTGGTATAGGTGCGGTTTTTATACGCCCCTTCCGGCACCAGTCCCATTCTTGCAAGTTCAAAGGCCTCCTTTTGTACAGGAAGATCTTTGACGGAAATAACCAGGGTCACCCCGCTGCCCTCAGCCATCTCAACGGCATGCCCAGCCAGTCCAAACCCAGTCACATCGGTGCAACTGTGTACATCATACCGTTCAATCACCTGCTTTGCCTTACGGTTTAAGGAAGTCATAACCTTTATCACTTCTTCTTTTGCCTCCTGTGAAGCAAAATCAGCTTTTACCGCAGTATTTACAATACCGGTACCAAGGGGTTTTGTAAGAATTAAAATGTCTCCCGGCCTGGCTTCACAGTTTTTAAAAACCTTATCCGGGTGGACAAATCCCGTCACACTAAGCCCATACTTTGGTTCATCATCCTGAATGGAATGACCTCCTGCCAGTACAGCACCTGCCTCTAAAACTTTTGATGCACCGCCTTCTAATATCCTCCCCAGAATTTCCGGATTTAAGCAGTTGGGCCACGCCACAATGTTTAAAGCAACTCTGGGTTCTCCCCCCATGGCATAAATATCACTGAGGGCATTGGCAGCGGCGATCTGGCCGAAGATATAGGGATCATCAACCACTGGTGTGAAAAAATCCAGGGTCTGAATCAGCGCCAGTTCCTCACTTACCTTATAAATTGCGCCATCGTCAGAGGTTTCAATTCCAACCAGAAGACTGGGGTCATGAAACTTGGGTAAATGTTCCAGAATTCCAGCCAGAGTTCCCGGGCCGATCTTCGCGGCACAACCGGCTGTTTTGGTCATCTGGGTTAATCTTACTTCACT
The DNA here is from genome assembly GCA_015057775.1 of Paenibacillaceae bacterium. Taxonomy (GTDB): domain Bacteria; phylum Bacillota; class Clostridia; order Lachnospirales; family Lachnospiraceae; genus Lacrimispora. Next base: position 14,688 of record SVDT01000059.1, read on the forward strand.
GTCAGGTATCATATAGCACCATCTCCATTCTACTCATTTTGTGGTCAGTTTATGACAACTTCTTTCTTCAGCGCAAAGGAATAGATAATTCTCTCCTTCACCTTTTTGCCTGTAATCTGCTCCAGAGCCCGCCTGTAATATTCCATCTGGATTCCATAACGGTCAGAAAGAACGGATTCCTGCCCTTCTTTCAAAAAGTCTGTTTTATAATCCACTAAAACCAGCTGCCCCTCTTCTTCCATATAAGCGTCAATGATTCCCTGTATGAGGATACGTTCATCGGAATCGGCCACATCCATCTCCCGGGCCGGTATCCCGATTACAAACTGCTGCTCCCGCTTTAACAGACCTTTCTCCTGGGCTGCTGCCAGACGCTTTCCTAAGGTTGATTTTATAAATGCCAGGAGCTGGGAAATGGAAAGCAAAGCAAAGCTTTCTTCACTTAGCCGGCCATCGCTTTTCAGATTCTCCAATGCCCGGGTTAAGTCCTGTGCCGTCTTCACCTTTGAAAAATCCAGAAGTTCCAGAGCACGGTGATAGGCTGTACCCCGGCGGACGCCTCCCGTCTTTTCTTCTTCTATTTCCTCTCTTAAAAAGACAGGAATTGTTGGAAGAAAATCACTTTCTTCTTCGTCTAAGAACTGTCCCTGTTTTTTCAGTTCAGAAACAGTGAGCTTGGTATGGAGTCTTATGTCCTCTTCATAAGGATAAAAGTAGGAAAGCGCCTCCTTTAAGCCTGTTTCAAAATCCTGGTCATAGCTTATTTTTGTATCCAGTCTCAGGAAACTTTCTTTCGTCAGTTTCTTGCTTACCTGCCGGTTCATTTCCCCCATAACAAGACCGGAAACGGTCAGCTCCTTCATAATTAAATTCCCTGTATCCTGCCCGTCTTCAGACAAGATACCTGTAGGAGAATATTTACCAGACAGGCTCATTAAAAGCCAGTCTAAATAAGAATCCGCACCGGAGAGGAAGGAAAAGGGGATCTGCCCCTGAGCTCTCATTACGGTTGCATAACGCTCAAACTTTTTATCCAGATACCGGTCTAACCCAGTCATGATAAGCTTTTCCTTGGCCCTTGTCATGGCAACATAAAGGACTCGAAGTTCTTCTCCAAGTGCGCTTAGTTCCGTTTTTCTCTTTAAAACGTGCTTCTTTAAGGTAGGTGCCTTGATTCGTCTTTCCAGATCCATGTAATCGGTACCAATTCCCAGATCAGGATCGATGAGAAGCTTTCCATAAGCATCCTGTTTGTTGAATTTTTTCCCCATTCCCGCCAGAAATACAACTGGAAACTCCAGACCCTTGCTCTTATGAATACTCATGACACGAACCGTATTCTCTTCTCCCAGAAGAGAGGCTTCGCCAAAATCCGTATCATATTTCTTCAGATTTTCAATATACCGGATAAAGTGGAACAGCCCCCTGTAACTGGTCTGTTCATAGGCAGCCGCCTTTTCCACCAGCATGGCAAGGTTGGCTCTTCGCACCTCTCCCCCAGGCATGGCAGAAACGTAGTCGAAATACCCCGTTCCTTCATATATTTCATAAAGCAGCTCATGAATGGACAGGTAGGCAGCTTTTTCCCTGTACTGAGAAAGCTCCCGGGTGAATCTTAGCAGCTTCTCATAAAGCTCAGGTGCACTTTCATCTTCCCTGTCTTCATACTCCTTTAAATAGTGCTGCCACGCTCCGTAAATTCCACGGTCCTGTCCCTTCTTTGCAGCATTTTTCCATACAGCCAGCAGATGGGCCATCTCCTGGTCGGCAATTCCTGCAATGGGAGATTTAAAGACTGCAGCCAGGGGAATATCCTGCATGGGATTATCAATAATATTCAGCATGGAAAGGACTGTCTCCACTTCTGACGCGGAAAAATATCCTGTTTTACGCTCTGCATGGGCAGGAATCCCCTCATTCATCAAAATATTGACAAATTCCTCTGCCCAGCCGCTTAAACTTCTTAATAAGATAACAATATCAGAGTATTGGCAGATCCGGTATCCTCCTGTCTGATTCAGATTTTTATCAAAGACAAGAAGTCCGCTGTCCGGATCTGTCAGTTCCCTGATTTTTGAAGCAATTACCTTTGCTTCTGCTTCCCTGGCAGTATAATCTGCACTATCTTCGTCAAGCTGTTTTAACTGTTCGGAAGAACCATGAATCAGAAGCAGCTCCGTCTTCTCTCCTGCGCGACCGTCTGTTTCCTGAAAAACAGCTCCAGGATGAAGTGCCGTCTCCTTCGTATAACGGATATTTCCCAGATTTTTCGTCATAATCTGATAAAATACCTCGTTGATGCTGGTAAGCACGGACTCTCTGCTTCGGAAATTCTGATGCAGCTCAATCTTCTGATAGCTTCCTTCCTCAATGGAATACCTCTGATACTTGTCTAAAAACAACTGTGGCCTTGCCAGACGGAACTGGTAGATACTCTGCTTCACATCTCCTACCATGAAAACATTGGGACTGCCAAACCGTTCTCTTGAAATGCTGTTAATCAGCGCTTCCTGTACCTCATTGCTGTCCTGATATTCATCTACCAGGATTTCCTCAAACTGGCGGCTGAATTCGTCAGCGGCTTCTGTGGGAACCCTGATTCCGTCTTCTTCCTTTAAAAGAATCTCCAGGGCATAATGTTCCAGATCATTGAAATCTACCAGGTTGCGTTCTTTCTTTTTCTCCTGGTACCTGCGGGAATATTCTTCTGCCAGATGAAGAAGCATGAAAACAGCTTCTTTGGTCCCTTCCATATCGGCTCCCACTTCTTCGGGAGATTCAAAGCAGTACAAATCGCAGAGCTTTCCAATCCCCTTTTTCACTCTGTCTCTGACTGCTGTTACAGCTGCCTTTTTTTCCTGATCGATATCCTTGCTTCGTATAGAGGCAAGTCTTACAAAGGCTACCTCTTTCAGCCGGCTGTTTAAACTCTCGTAATCCTCTGCTTCTCCAAGAGATTTAAGCATCGCTGCATCACTTGCCAGCATGGGAAGATATGCTTCCGGTCCATTTTCCTCCTGACAGATCTCCATAGCTGCCTCTGTCTGGATTAACAGCTCCTCAAGCAGCAGAGAAGCATCCTCCATCAGAAACCTCATCCAGGCGGTATCCTTCATGTGTTTCATATCACAGGCTGTAAGCTCCTGCCTGCAGTTATTAAGCCACTCCTCCGGCCAGGGATTACTTTGGGAAAAACGGTATACCTGCATGATAAAATCTTCAATTCCCCGATCTGTCTTACCGGAAGCATAGGTCTCTACAAAGCATTCAAAGGAAGGATCCTTTGCTTCGTAAAATTCCTCCAGCATCTCCTTCATTACATCTCCCCGAAGAAGAATCAGTTCTCCCTCATCTCCCACACGAAAAGCCGGGTCAATGTCTAACCGGCTGTAATGCTCTCTGATGATCCCCAGGCAGAAGCTGTCTATGGTGGTAATCTGTGCATATGGAATCATGGCTGCCTGCATCTGAAGGTGCTCGTTATCCGGCTGCTCCATCAGTTTTTCATCCACCGCCTTTAAGACACGCTCCCGCATCTCATCGGCTGCTGCTTTTGTAAATGTCATAACAAGAAGCTGATCGATTTTAAGGGGATTCTCTCCCTCCGTAATCATACGGATAATGCGTTCCACCAGAACAGCTGTTTTACCGCTGCCGGCTGCTGCCGATACCAGAAGATTTCTATTTCTGCTTTCAATGACTGCTTTCTGTTCCTCTGTCCAGGTGATTGCCATGTTCTTCTCCTTCCTCTGCTTCTCCTTCGATAACCGGCCATATTTCCTCGGATTTTAAAGCTTTAAATTTTCTGAAACCGTATCCCTGTGTCTTTAAATCAAACCCGCAGACTGCATGGTAGGGGCAGTAATCGCAAGCCGTTTTATTTCCCTGTTTATAGGGATTTACATCAATGACTCCCTCTAAAATCTCCCGGCCTTCCGTCTTTAGTGTCTCCTGAACGTACTGCCTCAAGGCTGAAAAACGGTTTCCTCCGGCTACCGAAGACCGTGCCTCCTGAATGATTCCATTCTTCATTGCAACCGGAATTACGTCAGATTCTGATTCAATCTCATGATCCAGATGAGCAATTGCATTTAAATCGGTGTTAACCAGACCATTCATGCGAAGCTGCTTTAAAATTCTGCCTGATATCTCTTCCTGTGTCATCTCACCGTCTTTATCCACAACAGGATCGTTGATGTTGTAATAAAAGATTCCGGCGGGAATCACCTGCTTATCCGGCCGTTTCCTCTCTTCCATCTCCAGAGCCGCATCCATATAGACCACAAGCTGAAGCTGAAGTCCATAATAAAGGGAAGTTAAATCAAAGGCTGTGCTTCCCGATTTGTAATCAATAATCTTTACGTAAACTGCCTCTTCATCCTCGCATAAGTCCATGCGGTCAATCCGTCCCCTTAAATGCACGGCCTCATCCCCTGACAAAGGCAGTCTCATGGCTTTTAAATGATCGTCTGCAGAAAAGGATACTTCAAATCCAACAGGAGTAAAATCCCCTTTTTTCAGCTGCTCGGACAGCGCCCACACCGTTCTGTCTGTGATCCGCTCCACCTTTCCTGCAAGGTACGCATTTCTTGCAGAACTTTTTAAAACGGTGTTACCATATTCCTCTGTCACTTTGGTTACACATTCGTGTACCATGGTCTTTCGTTCTTCTTCTGTCAGTGTTTTAAAATCCCTGCCTTCTTCCTTCATCCGCGCAAACCACAAATCTATGGAATCATGAAAGAGATTACCGATATCCATGGCAGCCAGCTCATATTCCTGACGTTCCATCAGCTCCAGACC
>SVDT01000060.1 GCA_015057775.1 Paenibacillaceae bacterium
TGAAAAAACTGACTGATGCCTGAGTAATCGTATGCGAAACCAATAAACTGGCTGTCCGTACAGCAATTCAGGCAATCGGTCTCGACTTCGCTGAGGTGAAAAAAGAGATTCGGTCAAAGAAAGCTTCTGACACCATTCCCGGAAAGGCATCCGATAAACTGCTTCAGATGCTGGCAGAGAAACCAAGAATCATCAATATCGGACTAAAAAGCTTTTCTGAAGTTGCGAAAGAGTTTGGCTGTGAAGTGGTTCAGTACGACTGGATGCCTCCGGCAGGGGGAAATGTGGAATTGATCAAAATCCTTAATTTCCTTAGAAACAACAAAGATCTGGACATTGATGAAGCAAACCGCAGAGTGATCATGAAAGTGGTTGCCAGTCAGCCTGTTATTACTGACAATACACGGGCAAAAAATGTAATTCCTGAATTAAACAATGGAAAAGTGATTCTTCATGCAGGTCCGCCAGTTGCCTATAAAGACATGCCAGATCCCATGCAGGGATCCTGTGTGGGTGCAGTCCTTTTTGAAGAATGGGCTGATACCGAAGAAGCTGCCAGACGGCTTTTGGAATCCGGAGAAGTGAAGTTTCTGCCATGCCACAGTGTAAGAGCAGTGGGCCCCATGGGGGGAATTACGACTGCAAACATGCCAGTATTCGTTGTGGAAAATAAGACAGACGGCAACGAAGGTTACTGCACCATGAATGAAGGAATCGGAAAGGTACTTCGTTTTGGTGCCTACTCTGAAGAGGTTGTTAACAGACTTCGCTGGATGAGAGATATTCTTGGACCAGTGCTGCAGGCTGCAATCAAAGAGCTTGGCGGAATTAATGTGAATCCTCTGGTAGCAAAAGCCATTGCGATGGGTGATGAATTCCATCAGAGAAATATTGCTGCTTCCCTGGCATTTTTAAAGGAAGTTGCACCTGTTATTACAAAAATGAAGATATCCGATCAGGATCGTTATGATGTTATTAAATTCTTATCCGATACGGACCAGTTCTTCTTAAATATCATGATGGCAACCGGCAAGTCCGTTATGGATGCTGCCCGTACTGTGACCGATGGTACGATAGTGACTGCCATGTGCCGAAATGGTGTGGAATTTGGAATCCGCATTGCAGGTATGGGAGATCAGTGGTTTACAGGGCCGGTTAATACACCTCAGGGACTGTATTTCACCGGATATGACAAAGAGGACGGCTGTCCGGATATGGGTGACAGCGCCATCACTGAGACCTTTGGAGTAGGCGGTATGGCAATGATTGCAGCCCCAGCTGTTACCAGATTTGTGGGCGCAGGCGGATATGAAGATGCTCTTCGTACCAGCACAGAAATGGCGGAGATCACCATAGACAGAAACCCCAATTTTATCATCCCCAACTGGAATTTCCAGGGATGCACTCTTGGAATTGATGCAAGACTTGTAGTAGAAAAAAGCATTACACCGGTAATTAATACGGGAATTGCTCATAAAGTTGCAGGATATGGACAAATTGGAGCAGGAACTGTACACCCGCCAATGGAATGCTTTGAAAAAGCAATCACAGCATATGCAAAGAAACTGGGTTATACTCGGTAGATTTTAGGAGAACGTTGTGGAAAATAGAAAAATAGTAATTGCTCTGGGCGGAAACGCCCTGGGCAATGATATCGAAGAGCAAAAAGAAGCTGTCGCCAGGACAGCAGAGGTAATTGCAGATCTTGCACAGCAGGGGCTGTCCATTATTGTTACTCATGGAAACGGACCCCAGGTTGGGATGATCCAGACTGCCATGGATCACCTTACCCTGGTGCAGGAAGGCATGAAACAGGTGCCCCTTCCCACCAGTGTGGCAATGAGCCAGGGATACATAGGAATTGATTTGCAAAATGCAATTAAATATGAGTTTCACAGACGGGGCATGGACAGAAAAGTATCCACCATTCTTTCTCAGGTCGAAGTAAGTAAGGACGATGAAGCGTTTCAAAATCCGGCAAAACCCATTGGAAGATTTCTTACAAAGGAAGAAGCGGAAAAAAATGAGGCAAAAGGAATCCGGTGTATGGAGGATGCAGGCAGAGGTTACCGCATTGTAGTGCCCTCTCCCATGCCGGTGAGAATCCGGGAACTGGAAACAATCAAAACTTTAATGAATGCTGGCCATGTAGTCATCACCTGCGGCGGCGGTGGAATTCCGGTAGTAAGCGAAGAAGGAAAGCTTACCGGTGTCAATGCAGTCATTGATAAAGATAATGTAAGCAGTCTGCTGGCTTCCCAGATTGATGCGGATTACCTGGTTATTTTAACAGCAGTGGAAAAGGTTGCGGTTAATTTTGGAAAAGAAAACCAGGAATGGCTGTCAGAACTGAGCACAAAAGAAGCCAGAGAATACATTGCAAAGGGGCAGTTTGCCAAAGGCTCCATGCTTCCTAAAATTGAAGCTGCTCTCCGGTTTGCAGAATCAGGAGAAGGCAGAAAAACATTAATCACATTGCTTGATAAAGCCGCTGACGGCATTGCCGGGAAGACAGGAACTGTTATTCATGCTTAGTAAGAACGAGGAAATTTAAAATGAATATACCAGTAAATCTATTTACATGGGCAATGGCTTTTCTGCCAATTATTGCACTCATAATCCTGATGATTAAATTTCATTGGGGTGCAACGGAAGCTGCGGCAGTTGGGCTTATGATCACAGTCGTTACAGGAGTATTTCTTTTTAAGGCAGGTGTCACAGTCATTGCGGCGGAAAGTGCAAAGGGTATCTGGAATGCACTGATTATTCTCATTATTGTCTGGACCGCAATCCTTTTGTACCAGGTGGGAGACGAAGCAAAAGCCTTTCTGGTTATCCGGGATGGAATGAGAAAGCTTTTGCCTAACGAGCTGCTTCTGGTATTTGCCATGGGCTGGGTGATTGAAAGCTTTCTCCAGGGAATCACAGGATTTGGGGTTCCCGTTGCAGTGGGTGCCCCGCTTTTAATCGGAATCGGTGTCCAGCCAATCTGGGCAGTTATTATCCCCCTGCTTGGACAGGCATGGGGAAATACCTTCGGAACACTGGGAGTTGCATGGGATTCCCTGGCCATGAGCGTAAATCTGGAAGCAGGTAGCAAAGAATACTTATTAACTGCATTCTGGACCGCTGTATTTATCTGGTTCTGGAACGTTGTTGGAGGAGTTGTGGTATGCTGGTTTTACGGAAAAGGCAGGGCTGTTAAGAAAGGTCTGGCTGCCGTAATGTTAATATCCCTGATTCAGGGAGGCGGACAGCTTTTGCTGACCCAGGTTAACACAACCATTTCCTGTTTTGTTCCCTCCTGTATCTCTTTAATTGTGATCCTTCTTCTGGGAAAAACCCGGATGTACAAAGAGGAGTGGAGCCTGAAAGACAGTCCAATTATGAACCGGGAATTTACAAAGCAGGAAGGGGAAGAGCTTCCCCAGGGTATGACCCTTGTACAGGCGTTTGTTCCGTATTTTCTTCTGTCGGCAATTACTCTGATTGTTCTTACCATAAAACCGATACATGATCTTTTAGGAAAGTTTCAGTTTGGTTTTGCATTCCCGGAGACAGTAACCGGATACGGACATGTAAACAAAGCAAGCAGCAGTTTCTCTCCGCTGTCCCCATTTACCCATGCAAGCTTTTTCCTGCTGGTATCTTCCCTTGCCGGACTGATTTATTACAAGAAGAATGGCTGGATCAAAGAGGGAGGAACAAAGCGTGTATTTGTCAAATCGGTATCTATGACCATGCCTTCGGGAATTGCGGTAATCGGTCTGGTCATTATGTCTAAGATCATGGACGGAACGGGACAGACTGCAGTACTGGCAGATGGAATTGCAAAAGTGCTGGGAAAAGCATATATCGCTCTGGTGCCTTTTGTTGGGCTTTTAGGAACATTTATGACTGGAAGCAACATGAGTTCCAATATTTTATTCGGAGGGTTCCAGATGACCACAGCAAATCTTCTGCATGTGAATCCTGCAGCGGTTCTGGGAGCACAGTCAGCCGGAGGTTCCATTGGAAGTGCGGTCAGTCCAAGCAAAATCATACTGGGAACTACAACAGCCAATATTCTTGGAAGCGAAGGGGAAGTATTAAAAAGAATTCTTATGGTTACAGTTCCGGTAACAATTGCAATTGGGGTATTTTTGTTCTTCATGCTGGCAATTTAGGAAATACATAGAAAGTGAAAGTAAATGTGAGATGAAAAAGAATGATTTTTTTCGGACAAAAGAAGGGGGATTAACCATTGCCTTTCTTGCAATTATGGTTGCATTTGTTACAATAATAGTTGGACTTAATCATGCCAATAAAGTATTGTGCTTCTCTGGTTTAGTAATTATTATTGCTGCAATGCTTTATTCACCTTGTAAAAAGTATATTTACGATTGCCGGAAATACGATAAATCAAAATAAGCGAGGGTAAATAAATGGCTGTTGCAGAAAAAACAGGCAGAATTGCCAAGGATCTGGAATGTTTAAAAAAGTTTACTGCGACTCCTGGAGAAGGATGCACCCGTCTTCCTTTTACAAAAGAGTCCAGAGATGCGGTGAATTATCTTAAAACAGTTATGGAAGAAGCCGGACTTCAGGTACAGGAAGATGCGGCAGGAAATGTATTTGGAATTCTTGAGGGGGAAGATCCCAATCTGCCCTGTGTTATGATGGGATCTCATTACGACTCCGTAGTAAATGGCGGAGATTTTGACGGCATTGCCGGAATTGTATGTGCAATCGAAGTCGCACGGGAATTAAAGAGTAAAAACCTGACACCAAAAAGAAACTTTGTTGTTGTTGGATTTTGTGATGAAGAGGGCATGCGGTTTGGAACCGGATATTTTGGTTCCGGAGCAATGTTAGGCAACAGGAATGCAGAGTATTGCAGGAAATACAAAGATACCGATGGCATTTCCATCTATGATGCCATGAAAGAATATGGTCTGGATCCTGAACGAGTGGAAGAAGCCAGATGGCCAATCGGTTCCATCGGGTATTTCCTGGAAACCCACATTGAACAGGGACCGGTTCTTGATGCAGAGGGAATTGAGCTGGGATTGGTGGACTGTATTGTTGGAATTCAAAGATATATGGTCACCGTACACGGAAGATCAGACCATGCGGGAACAACTCCTATGGACATGAGAAAGGATGCGGTGGATGCAGCTTCCAAGGTTATCTCAAAAATTGCAGACTGGGCAAGAGAAAAAGCTGATGGAACCGTTGCAACAGTTGGTTATATCAATACAGTACCGGGCGGTATGAATATCGTAGCGGAAGAATGCCAGTTTACCGTTGATATCCGGTCCAGAAACAACGAACACATTAATGATATAGCGAAAAGAATCCGTGCTGCTTTAGATCGGGAAGTGAAAGCGATCGGAGGCAGTTACGAAATGGACAATAAACTTACCATTACTTCTGTGAACTTATCCCAGGAGATGCTGAGCACGATGGAAGAAAGCTGCAGAAAACATGGCTTCAGTTATGAGTATCTTCCAAGCGGAGCAGGACATGATGCACTGGAAATCGGGCAGGTAATACCAACCGTGATGCTTTTTGTACCAAGCAAGGATGGCAGAAGCCATTGTCCGGTTGAATTTACGAAATTCAGTGATTTCGCCAAAGCTTCTATTATAATGGAGGAACTTGCAATAAAACTGCTTGTATAAATGAGCCGGGGGGCAATGAGTCATTTATATACAGCAGGGAATCAGCCGGGCAGGAAAGCCCGGCCTTTCTTGCATGAACTACCTGTTACTGCAGCATTATGTTATACTGATAAAGGAGAAAAAATAATAAGAAGGGGCTGTGCAAAGAAGGAAATGAAATTTACAGTAGAAGAATTTCTCAAAACGGAGAACTTGGGAAAAATGACTCTGATTTGCGGAGAGAGTGGCTTACGGAAGGAAATTAAGGGCGCGACAATCATTGAGGCACCGGATATTGTTAAGTTTATTAATGGAGGAGAACTGCTGCTGACTGGTTTATATGCATTTAACTCCTGTACAATCGAAGAATTTAAATTCTATATTTCCGAACTTGAGAAGAAGAATGTCAGCGGACTGATTTTAAAAAAGAGAAAACTGGTGGAAGGAGTGGAAAGTAAGATTGTCCTTTTACGGGAATACGCAGAAAACTTTGGGATTCCATTGATCGAAGTCTCTTTTGAAGTCTCGTTCCAGACCATAATGTCACTGGTAATGGAACGGCTTTTTAATGAGGAAGTGACAAAATTAAAGTATTATAAAACCACTCATGATAATTTTATGGCGTTATCCCTTTCCAATAGCTATAAGAAGAATCCGGTAGGGGACATTCTCGATATGTTAAATAAGCTGATCCGCAATCCCATTGCTCTTTATAATCAGGATATGTCCTGTTATGCGGCAACTGGCGGCGAGGAATATGAATTTGAATTATCCCCTAAGGCAGCTGAGTTTGATCCGGGTATTTTCTCCAATTACGAGTATACCAGGCAGGAGGGGGAATACCCCTGTTATGTTGTCAGAATGAATTTGAATGTGGGAATACAGATGTATCTTGTTATAACGGAAAAATACGATAAATTTAATATGATGGACTGCATTGCGGTGGAAAATGCCATTGTTGCCCTTCAATATGAATTCTCAAGAAAGTTTGCCGTCTCAAAACTGGAGAAAAAATACCAGCATGACTTATTAAATAATATTCTCAACGGAAAAGTAACCTCTGCGGATGAACTGAAAAAGAATGCCAGCCTCCTTGGTATGGACTCCAATGGACATTACCGTGTGATTGTCTTTGGAGTCACCTATGAAGGAAGCACCCAGAAGAAAATGAATGAAAAGCTCCAGCAGATCAACTGGCTGGAAGATGTAGTAAGACAGAGACTGACTGATGTAAAAGTACATACGGATATGGACAAAGTGGTTGCCATAAAAACTGCCAATCCCAACCGGACCCAGGCCGAGTACCGCAAAGATTTAAAAGAGATGTGGAGTAAGGTTCAGGCAGGAATGGCACAGCATAACAAAAAGCTTGTGGTAAAGGCAGGTGCAGGCAAGATCGTGGAGGGAATCATGCAGCTGGAGGGGTCATATAAGGAAGCTGCAGATGCATTTTCCTTTATTGACATTGCAGCGGATATCTCCTATGAGGGGAACGCCTATATCATGATGTTTTCCGATCTGGGAATCTTTAAGCTCCTTTGTCAGGTAGACGATCCGGCGCTTTTAATGGAATATGTTCCAGAATCCCTTCAAAAGCTGTTTAACTATAAAAAGCCCCAGCAGGAGGATCTAATTATAACGCTGAAGACTTATTTAAACTACAATCAGAATCTTTCCAAGACCGCTCAGGACTTATACGTTCACTATAAAACAGCTGCTTACCGGATTGGAAAAATTGCTAAAATAACAGGGATTGATTTTGATAATGCCAACGAAAGGCTGGCGGTGAGAATCGGTCTTGTCGTTTACAGAATGATTGAAAACTATAACAAGAAATAGACTTTAAGCGGTTTATCCAGGTTGGATAAACCGTTTTTCCTTTTTTGTCATCATGCTCCGATGCAAAGTGTTAATAAATTATCTATACTGGTTATGATAGAAATAATCCAGTAAGAATATAACGATTATTATGGGAAAAAGCGGGTCACAAAAGAAGGGAGAAGATGATGTATCGAATATTAAAAGCACAAAAGCTGGCAGATAAAATAGTTCTTATGGATGTGTATGCGCCGCGCATTGCAGCCAATTGCCAGCCAGGACAGTTTGTAATCGTTAAGATGGGAGAGAATGGTGAGAGAATCCCTCTTACGATCTGTGATTATAACAGGGTGGAAGGAACAATTACCATTGTATTCCAGGAAGTGGGAGCTTCCACCGTAAAGATGGCAGATTTAACAGTAAATGACAGTTTCCGTGATTTTGCAGGACCTTTAGGAAATCCTTCTGATTTAGTCCATGAAGATCTGGAAGAATTAAAACATAAAAAGCTCCTTTTTGTTGCGGGAGGTGTAGGTGCTGCACCGGTTTACCCCCAGGTAAAGTGGCTGCATGAGAATGGAATTGAGGCAGACGTTATCATCGGAGCAAAGACAAAGGATATGCTTATTCTGGAAGATGAGCTTAAAAAGGTCTCTGGTAATCTGTATGTGACAACCGATGATGGTTCTTACGGACGAACCGGTCTTGTGACTAACGTTATGGAGGACTTAATCCAGAACCAGGGAAAGAAATACGATGCCTGTATAACAATCGGACCTATGATCATGATGAAGTTTGTATGCCTGCTGACCAGAAAGTACGATTTAAGAACAGTTGTCAGTATGAATCCGGTCATGGTGGACGGCACAGGAATGTGTGGTGCATGCCGTCTTATGGTGGGAGATCAGGTTAAATTTGCCTGTATTGACGGACCGGAATTTGATGGGCATCTGGTGGATTTTGACCAGGCAATCAAAAGGAGCCAGATGTATAAAACAGAGGAAGGCCGTGTCATGTTAAAACAACAGGAAGGAAACACACATCACGGTGGCTGCGGGAACTGCGAGGAGAGTACAAATGGCTGATATGTTAAAGAAAGTACCTGTCAGAGAACAGGAAGCAAAGGTACGTGTTACAAATTTTGAAGAAGTCTGTGAAGGATATAATCAGGAAGAAGCGGTGAGGGAAGCGTCCAGATGTTTCGGCTGTAAAAATGCAAAATGTATTGATGGCTGTCCTGTAGCAATTGATATTCCCGGATTTATTAAAGAGATTCAGGAAGGTAATATAGAAGAAGCATATAAGGTAATCAGCAAATCTTCAGCCCTGCCTGCAGTCTGCGGGCGTGTCTGCCCCCAGGAAACCCAGTGCGAAGGAAAATGTATTCGTGGAATTAAGGGGGAGCCTGTTTCCATTGGTAAGTTAGAACGGTTTGCAGCAGATTATGCCTTAGAACATGATATCAGGCCAGAATCTTCCAAGGAGAAGAACGGACATAAGGTGGCTGTGATCGGCTCCGGCCCCTCCGGTCTTACTTGTGCAGGAGATCTGGCAAAGCAGGGATATGATGTAACGGTTTTTGAGGCACTTCATGAATTAGGAGGAGTGCTTGTCTACGGAATACCGGAGTTCCGTCTTCCAAAAGAGAAAGTCGTAGCAAAAGAAATAGAAAAGGTAAAAGAACTGGGTGTAAAATTCGAGACCAACGTGGTCATTGGAAAATCAACGACTATAGATCAGCTGTTTGAAGATGAGGGATTTGAAGCTGTTTACATAGGTTCCGGCGCCGGACTTCCCATGTTTATGGGAATTCCCGGAGAAAATGCAAACGGTGTTTTCTCCGCCAATGAATATTTAACAAGAGCCAACCTAATGAAAGCATTTGATGAAAATTATGACACCCCTATATTTGCCGGAACAAACGTTGCTGTAGTAGGCGGTGGCAATGTTGCCATGGATGCAGCCAGAGTAGCAGCAAGGCTTGGAGCCTGCGTACATGTTGTTTACAGAAGAAGTAAGGCAGAGCTTCCAGCCAGAGCGGAGGAAGTTCATCATGCCAGGGAAGAAGGCATTATCTTTGACCTTCTAACCAATCCCAAAGAGATACTTGTGGATGAGAACGGCTATGTAAAAGGCATGAAGGTGGTTAAGATGCAGCTTGGAGAACCAGATGCATCAGGAAGAAGACGCCCGGAGGAAATACCGGGATCAGAGTATGAGATAAAAACAGATACGGTAATCATGTCTCTGGGTACCTCCCCCAATCCGTTAATTTCTTCCACTACAAAAGGTCTGGATATGAACCGGTGGAAATGTATTATTGCAGATGAAGAAAACGGACAGACCACAAAAGAGGGTGTGTTTGCAGGCGGTGATGCCGTTACAGGAGCCGCAACTGTTATTCTGGCAATGGGAGCAGGAAAGGCCGGTGCAAAAGGGATTGACGAATATTTAAAGAATAAATAAAGTTCAGTGCTTCAATGATGATCTCCGGCAAATCCAGCTATGCTGTCAGGATTCCGTGATCATCGTTGAAGCGCTGTTTTATTATAATACTTGTCGGATTTGGTAACTTTATTATTTTAATTGCAGAAATACGTAATTATAATTATTAACAAAAAAAAATATAATAAAAGCATTAGCTTAATACAAAACACTTTGATGATTGTGATGAACGAGTACTGTCATTTTGATAAAACCGGTTTCACACGATCTAAACTAGCAGAAATATGGCAGAAAGCGGAACTGATATGGAGAGAAACAAGGTAAGTATTTATCGGATTGCTGAGGAGGCGGGCGTATCCCCAGCAACAGTATCCAGGGTTTTAACACAAAAAGCCAATGTCAGTGATGAAAAAAAGAAAAAAGTGGAAAAACTTATTTCCAAATATCACTTCAGCCCCAATGCAATGGCTAGAGGGCTTACAAGCAGCCGGTCCGGAATAATAGGGGTTCTGATACCCGATATCCGCAATCCATTTTATGCGGGGTTGGCGGTGGAATGTGAGCGGGCGGCACATGAAAGAGATTACAGCCTGATGCTTAGTAATTATATGAACGATATGGAATTGGAGGAGCATCGTCTCTATAAACTGATCAGTCAGCAGATTGATGCATTAATTATTATGGGAGGCAGGGTTGATGAACTGATAACTGATGAAGTGTACGCAGAACGAATTAATCATATCAGCAATTTAATGCCTGTGGTGATTACGGGAAAGCTGGATGGGAGCGACTGTTATCGGGTAAACTTAGATGACAGTGCAGCAATGGATCTGATGATGGAATATTTGATTTCCAACGGGCATCATGATATCTGCATGATCGGAGGCCGGAAGGAGGTGGATTCCACTTATACAAAGAGAATCCGCTACCGAAGTATGCTGCGTAGACATGAAATTGAATTCTGCTCTGACTATATAGTTGAAACCGGTGATTATTCCATGGAATCAGCCTACAGAGAGATGAATATTCTGATTGAGAGTACCAGAAAACTGCCCAGTGCAGTCATTGCAATTAATGATTTGACCGCACTTGGAGTGATGCAGTCATTAAGAGAACATTCAATACGAATTCCCGAGGATATATCACTGGTCAGTTTTGATAATACAATGCTTGCTGAAACCAGTTTTCCCCGTCTGACCAGCATGGATTACAATTATGACCAGTATGGAAAGACTTTAATCGATACGGCCCTTGCCGCTTTGGAAGGAAGAAAGCTCCAAAAAATTCAGATCATACCCACAGAACTGATTGTAAGAGAATCCTGCCGGAAATTAAAAAGAGATTCTTAAAATTTTTGCACTAATTGAAACCGGTTTCAAATATTGCAGTAATTACATCATGCGTAAGGTGAAAAGGTTAGAATGAAAGGATAACATGGATACAATTATTAAAAAAATGAACTCCAACTGGAAGTTTCATCTGGGAGAAATTGAGGAGGCCTGGTTTAAGGGATTTGACGACAGTGACTGGAGAACGGTTATGCTTCCCCATGACTGGTCCGTAGAGTACCCATTTTCTCAGGATTGCTCCAGCGGAACCGGTTATGTAAGAGGAGGAATTGGCTGGTATCGCCTTCGTTTTATACTGCCAAAGGAATATCGGGGAAAAATAATTCGAATGGTATTTGATGGTGTTTATAAAAACAGTCAGGTTTGGTGTAACAGCTATTATTTGGGGAAAAGACCCAGCGGTTATACCACATTTTCTTATGATCTGAGCCCTTTTGTAAACGTTGGAGAGGAAGAGAATGAAATCAGTGTTAAGGTGACCCATACGGATCTTGCGGATTCCAGATGGTTTACAGGGAGTGGGATTACCAGAATGGTGCGTCTGATAGTGGAAGAAACCGTACACCCGGAGGAATATGGCGTGTTTTTTTTAACAAAAAGAGCGGATTTAAAAAAGGCGCAAATAGAAATCAGACACAACGTAATAAATGATACAGAGAGAACCGTTCGTGTCAACGTAAAAACTCTTTTAAAAGATAAGAAATATCAATGCGTCATGTCAGCCAAGCATTGTCTGGAAATTGAGAAAGGAAAACAAGAAACATTCATTATGGAGGGAGAAGTTTTATCTCCTGAACTGTGGTCGCCGGATCATCCCGACTTATATCAGATGGAAACCTACTATACAGTGGATGATGGAATCCCCTATCTGGTACATACCGAGCCAGTGGGCATTCGTACCTTACTGTTTGACCCCCAAAAAGGTTTCTTCTTAAATGGGGAAGAAACAAAGATAAAGGGTGTATGCCTCCATCACGACGGCGGATGTCTGGGGGGAGCAATGACAAAAGAAGTATGGAGTAGGAGACTGGAAATACTCAAAGAATCCGGCTGCAATGCGATCAGGTGCAGTCACAATCCCCATATGCCCGAACTATATGAACTCTGTGATCAAATGGGCTTTCTCATGATGGATGAAGCCTTTGATGAATGGGAAAATGCTAAAAACAAATGGTCCACAGGGCATAACGTATATCCACCAAAACATCAGGGGTATTTTGAAGATTTCCCCCAGTGGCATGAGGCCGATTTAAAAGCAATGATAAAGCGGGACCGAAATCATCCTTCTGTCATCCTTTGGAGTATTGGAAATGAGATTGACTATCCCAATGATCCATATTGTCATCCCTCTTTTGAAATCATGACGGGCAATAATGATGCCAGTAAACCAGAGGCAGAGCGTCAGTTCGATCCGAACCGCCCCAGTGCCATACGGCTTCCGGTAGTGGCCTCACGCCTTGCTGCAATGGTTAGAGAAGAAGATTCCTCCAGACCGGTCACGTTAGCGGTGGCATTTCCGGAACTGTCCTCTCAACTGGGTTTTTTTGATTGTCTTGATTTGGTCGGCTATAATTATAAAGAACATTTATATGAGGAGGATCACAGGCGTTTTCCCGCGAAATCATTTCTTGGAAGTGAGAATGGACACAGTTATGAAGCATGGTGTACCGTTAGGGATACCCCATATATCAGCGGACAGTTTTTATGGACGGGAATTGATTATCTGGGGGAAGCATATGGCTGGCCAATTCATGGGTCGGGAGCGGGTTTTTTAACTTGTGCCGGTTTTAAAAAACCAGAATTTTATCGAAGAAAGTCCTTCTGGTCGGCTGAACCTGTTCTATTTATCGGAGTAAAAAGGGAAAGCGAATTGGAAAATTGGAAGGTTCCGGTTGTGAATTCCTGGAATTTTTCAGAAGATGATATGGTTCATGTGATGTGTTATTCTAATTATCCAGAGGTGGAATTGAGCTTAAATGGTGTTTTGCTGGGAAGAAAAAATGTGAGAAATGAAGATGGGTATTATAGCTATTCCATCCCGTTTAAGCCTGGAACATTACTCGCTTGCGCATATGACGGTAAAGGAAATCTTTGTAAGGAAGAGGTTATTATGACCACGGGCGGGGCAGAGCGACTCCAAACAAACCTGTGGGTCGAAAATTCTTTGAAATCGCACCGTGACAAGGAAAGAGAATCCGGATACATATACCAGTTGGAGATGACACTATTAGATAGAAGGGGAGATATCACGGCTTGGGACGTTAAAAACATTAGGCTATCTGTGTCTGGAGCTGGAGAACTTGCTGGCCTTGAAAATGGGGATTTGTCAGATACCACTTCCTATGCAGAATCGGAACGCAGGACGTATCAGGGGCGGTTAATGGGATACGTCAGAAGAACGGGAAAAGGAAAAATAACAGTATCCATTCAAGGAGATTTTCCAAAAAAATATCTAGTACCAGTTGTAATTGAATAAGTCTGGAAGAAAATGAGCTGATTTTTAATTTAATTAATATTGTCGGAATAGGTAACTTTTGTAATATAATTGCAGAGTTACGTAATTATAATTTTTCACTAAAAAAAATATAATAAAGCTACATGAATAGTACAAAATGTATAAAAATTATGTATCTGCTGTTTGTGAGTAATTTTAGCACAGATGTAGCAGAAATTATTTTTCGATTAAAGAAACCGGTTTCAAAGCGGGTATTACATCATGAGTAAAGGAGGAGAAGGCATTGAAAGAAAAGGGAAGCAATCAGGGGGTGGCGGTGAAACCCCACAAAAAGCCATTAGGAAAGGTAATAAGAGACAATAAGGTATTGATGCTCATGTGTTTACCGGCAGTACTTTTCTTTATTGTGTTTGCATATTGTCCCATGCCAGGCGTATACATAGCATTTACCAACTATAATTTCCGGGATGGGATATTTGGAAGTCCATTTGTGGGATTCAAAAACTTCGAATTCCTGATCAAATCCGGTCAGCTCTGGCTTCTTACGAAGAATACCATTCTTTATAACCTGGCATTTATCATTTTGGGAAATATCCTGCAGATTATGCTGGCGATTATGGTAAATGAAATTCGCTGCACCTGGTTTAAAAAAGTATCGCAGACAATTATGTTTCTGCCATATTTTATTTCTGCAGTGTTGATCGGAGTGTTGGCGTTTAATATTCTTAATTTTGATACGGGTGCGTTAAATACCCTGATTCGAGAGACGGGTGGGAACCCGATTAAGATATACAGCATGGCAGGAATTTGGCCCTTTATTATACTCCTTTGCAATATTTGGCAGCAGACAGGATACGGATCAATTGTATACTTTGCATCAATCTGCGGAATTGATTCTCAGATCATAGAGGCGGCAGAAGTAGACGGAGCAACCAGCTGGCAGAGAATTATTTATATCATTCTTCCCAGCTTGAAGCCTACCTTTATCATTCTCATGCTGTTTGCTCTTGGCGGCATTATGAAAGGAAACTTTGGTCTGTTTTATAATCTGGTGGGACCATCAAACTCTCAGCTATTTCCGGCGACTGATATTATTGAGACCTTTGTATTCAGGACAATGATGAACCAGAATAATTTTGCCACCTCATCAGCGGTGGGACTATACCAGTCCATGTTTGGTTTAATACTTGTTATGTTCAGTAACTGGGTGGTCAAAAAGATTGATCCGGATTACGCATTATTCTAGGAGGCAGGAGTATGAAAAAAAACGGTGTGAAGATGACAGCCAGCACAGCGGTTGTCCGGACAATTTCTTATCTTTGTGTAACAATGTTCTCTTTAATGTGTTTACTGCCATTTTTACTTATGATATCTGCATCCTTCAGTAATGAAGGAATAATCAGCAGAGAAGGGTTCGGACTGATTCCTAAGGGATTTACATTAACTGCCTATAGCTGGGTATTTCGGTATCCCAAGATGATTCTAGGCTCTTATATGGTAACAATTGTAATGACAGTCTGCGGGACCGTGATCGGCCTTTTCATTATTGCCATGACCGGGTATGCCCTGCAGCGGCAGGATTTCCCATTTCGGAATGCCCTTTCATTTTTTATTTATTTCACCACCTTGTTCACAGCAGGCATGGCACCTACTTATATCTGGGTATCCCGTTATCTGAATTTGAAAGGAAGCTATTTAGCAGTCTTTCTCCAGCTTTTGATGACACCCTGGCTGATCATTCTTATGAAGAATTTTGCCAAATCGGTGCCTTTTGAGATTACAGAATCTGGTAAGATGGATGGGGCAGATGACTTTAGGATCTTTTCGTCACTCATTTTTCCGATGCTTAAGCCAGCGCTTGCAACCGTGGGACTGTTTTTAGCTCTCGGCTACTGGAATGAATGGTACAATTCCATGTTGTATCTTGGTTCTGCCGTTACCTATAAGCCACTGCAGTATTATCTGTATAACATCATCAATACAGCCGCTCAGCTTAAGAACTCCATGGCAGGTGCGGCAATTACAATTACTGATCTGCCGTCCAATACCTTAAAGATGGCTACCGCTGTTGTGGCAACAGGTCCTATTATTTTTTTATATCCTTTTGTTCAAAAGTATTTTATTACCGGTATCACCATTGGAGCGGTAAAAGGTTAAGCGTAAATTATTCATTTAAATGCCGTATCGGTCTTTAGGTGAAATAAATAAATTCAAATTGGGAGGTTAAGATATGAGGAAACATGTAGGAAAGAGAATTGCGGCAGCACTTCTGGCGGGTGCCATGGCAATGAGTCTGGTTGCTTGCGGTGGTAAAAAGAGCAACAGTACGATTGGGGCAGATGGGAAGGTTGACACATCGAAACACGAGGTTATCAACATGCTGGTCCTGGGTGATAAGCCAAGCAATGGCCGTTGTGAAGCCATGCTGGAAAAACTGAATGGTATTTTGAAGGAAAAAGTAAATGCAGAGCTTAAGCTTACCTATGTGGAATGGGCGGACTGGCAGACCCAGTACAACGTACAGCTCTTAAGTGGGGATAAGAGCCTTGACATTATCACCACGGCAACTGACTGGCTTTACGCATGGGAGAACACTCAAAAAGGTGCCTTTCTTCCGCTGTCGGAGGATATGTTAAAGGCTTACGCTCCAAAAACATACGATCAGGTCTCTTCCATGGATGACTGGAAGTACTGCAAATACCAGGATCAGATTTATTTCATTCCAGAGGATCATTATACACAGTATACCAATCACGGATTATTCTATCGCGGTGACTGGGCAAAAGAATCCGGTATTGAAAATGGCGATATTAAAGAAGTGGAACAGCTGGATACTTATTTCCAGTGGATTAAAGACAACAAGCCAGAGGTCATTCCCTGGGATGCAGCTGGAAAGAACTTGTCTGGCGGATTATTGGGCGGATACATCAATTCCAAGTCGGATAACATTGTGATTCCAAGTATTAATGTAGGTAATTATGAATTCTGGATGGGAGTATCTAAGGATGATCCTTTTACCGTGACCTCTCCTTATATGGAAAGCAATGTGATTTATGATGCTTCAGAACTGATGTTGAAGTGGAATAAGTCAGGATTTTGGAGAGAAGATGTATTAAACTATGATGGTGATACCAGAGAAGAGATGTTTGCTGGAACCACAGGTGCGGATGAACATCACTCCATGACATTCTATTCTCAAATAAGACCAAATATGGACCGTAAGCAGTCGGGCTCTGATGCGAAGATGTATTGGTGGGGAATGGAAAATAACAATGTATCTAAACCGTTAAAAACTCATGGAGCAGCAGCAATCAGTGCAAATTCCCAGCACCCAGAGCGTGCGCTCATGGTTTATGACCTTCTTCGTAATGATGAGGCGTGCTACCGTCTGATTAATTATGGAATTGAAGGCGTGGATTATGTGATCACAAGCGATGGAAAGCTGGATCACCCAGAAGGCTGGGATAAAAGTAAGGATTCTCTGGATTCCAATTTCTGGTGCGGCAGAAACGATGACCTGGAAATACAGGATGTACAGTGGTGGGGTGGAACCAAGGATATGATTGATCACTATAACACATTTGCCTATGACAATCCTTACACAGGTCTGGTAGTGGATAAAAACTCTGTGGAAGCAGAAATGTCGGCGATGTCAAGCGTACTGGCAGAATACATCCCTCAGCTGGCCTATGGTAAATATGCTGACCCAAAGGCAGCAATCGATGAAATGAGAGAGAAGCTCAAAGCGGCCGGCTATGATAAAGTTAAAGAGTCACTCCAGAAAAATATGGATGATTACAAAAAATCAATAGGCAAATAATCGTGATAAGAAAATAGGGAGTGGAATAGTTTCTGAAAGCAATAAATAGGAGGTCCTTCTCAGGCTGGATAATTAAGCTTGGGGAGGACCTTTATAATACTGAACTTTTTAGAGGATAAGGTTATTTCTGACTTTTTCATTATCTCCATGACTCATTGCCCATGTTTCTTTCGAAGAACAGAAGGAGTCGTGCCGTATTTCTCCCTGAATATTTTGTAAAAATAGCCCTTGTTACGGTATCCTACCAATTCGATAATATCTTCAATGCTTTTTGTAGAACCAAGAAGCATGTCTTTGGCAGCTGACAGGCGAATCTGCTGAACATACTCGCAGTAGGTCAGTCCGGTTTCATCCTTGATCAGCCGGTTAAAATAGTCCTCTTGGAAATGGAAGGAGCTTACAAGATCATTAATGGTAACGGCTGCATAATGATTCTTAATGTAATCAGAAATTTCCTCAAACATAACCGAGTTCATGGTACGGCGCTGTTCACTGGATAAAGAAAATTCGTATCTGGTGCTTAAAAGCCGGAAGATACGGATCAACAGTCCCTTGCAGATAAAAGGAGAGCCGGTGTCATTTCTATCTAACTCCCTTAAGAGCATAATCAGGCATTCTGCCATTTGATCAGCAACATCTCCGGTTGGTTTAAAATGAAGGTATTGCCTTAGACTCTTTTGCTTTAACAATGCGGATTGGAGGAAGGAAATGATTTTTTTTGTAGTGATATTTAAAACCATGATCTCATCAAATATTTCGTTAGCCAGACCCAAGAAGAGCACGGTGGCTGATTGGTCAAGAAGGTAATCCTGATGTAGGCAGTTCTTATCAATCAGACATAATTCCCCTTTTGAAAATGTGATATCCTTTCCAAGAATCCGTTGACGGAAACTCCCATCTACGATATATGCAAGCTCAAGGTAGTCATGTGTATGGAGTTGGGTCTTGTCTCCTGACTGATAGGCACGGTGATAGCAGAATGATATGGGAGACGGCTTCATAGTGGCTAGTAAACTTCCCCCTTTTTCCAGATTCCAACAGACCAGAAATAGTCTGTCGTTATTAAGAAAAGGATAAGTTTTAACCTCCTGCCCTGATTTGGAGTATTCGGGGCAAACCAGTCTTTTACCAATGGGGTGATCACTTGGCAGGTGTGAGTCAGCACCTTTAGTAAACTGTGTACATAACTGCAGCAAAGAAGTCATCTGTTTCTACCTACTTTCCAAATAAGGATACAGGATTATTATACAATATTTTTAGAAAAATTGACAGCGTTTCATAGGCTAGTGATGGGTTATAGCGTTGCATTCTATTAAAAAAATGCTACTCCATTGCAAATTTATCCTACTTTTGTTTTCCTATGTATTCTAGTATAATGAAATAAAACAGTTAAATGACTTGGAGGGGAGTCTATGCAAAACGGAAAAAAGGGTCTGCTTTTTTTAATGCTTGCCGGGTTATCCGGAATCGTGTTTCTTACACTCTTAACCTCCTCTTTTTATGGATATGTGCTCAAGAAGATCGGGGTGGAGCATGCGG
This sequence comes from Paenibacillaceae bacterium, assembly GCA_015057775.1. GTDB lineage: Bacteria > Bacillota > Clostridia > Lachnospirales > Lachnospiraceae > Lacrimispora. The sequence continues at coordinate 19,069 of SVDT01000060.1, forward strand.
AAAACACGGTTACATACCGGTATCATTATGTAATGATCATTGACAATTTAGATTCCCAGTTCTGGAATGACGTATACCAGAGTGTGAAAGAAGAAGCGGCACAATACGATGCATATGTAGAACTGAAGGGGAAAAACCAGTCATCGGAGTATTCCACCCTGGATTTTATGGATATGAGTATCGCTGCCAAAGTGGATGGGATTTTACTTGAATTTACCGGAGAACAAATGCTGGAGGAACGGATCAATGAAGCGGCCAGGAACGGGATTCCGGTGGTAACTATTCTAAATGATGCTCCTAATACGGAGCGGAAAAGCTATGTAGGCATCAATTCCTATCAGCTTGGGCAGGAATACGGCAATCAGATCTTAAAAATCCTGCCTAACCACGATGGGATTACCCGGGTTATGATGC
>SVDT01000061.1 GCA_015057775.1 Paenibacillaceae bacterium
GTGGAAAAAGCATGACTCTAAAATGTGTGGCAGGTATTGAAAAACCAGACAGCGGCAGGATTGTTCACAATGGCAGGGTGCTTTATGATTCTGAAAAAGGCATTAATCTGCCGGCAAGAGAACGCCATGTGGGTTATCTGTTTCAGAACTATGCACTGTTTCCCACCATGACAGTAGAGGAAAATTTAAAAATTTCTCTGACAGGCAGGGGAAAGGAAAAAGAGATTCAGGTTTTGGAACAGATAGAACGTTTTCAGTTAAAAGGTCTGGAAAAACGGCTACCCTCCCAGTTGTCAGGCGGTCAGCAGCAGCGTGTGGCGCTGGCACGGATGCTTTTATGTAAGCCGGAGATGATTTTGCTGGATGAGCCATTTTCCGCTCTGGATGGATTTTTAAAAGATACTCTTCAGCTGGAAATGCTGGAACTGTTAAAGGAGTTTCATGGAGATGTTTTATTTGTTTCCCATTCCAGAGATGAGATTTACCGGTTCTGTGATCATATGATTCTGTTGTCCAATGGCAAACCTGTAGTAAAAGGACTTACAAAGGATATCTTTCGAAAACCATTAAAAGTGGAGGCAGCCAGACTGACTGGCTGTAAAAATATCTCGCCAATAGAACGAATCAGTGAATATGAACTTTACGCCCAGGATTGGGATATCAGACTGAGGACGATCGAACCAATTGGAGACTCCATACGCTATATCGGGATCAGAGGCCATAATCTGGTTCCGGCCAGTGATCCTAAGGAAGAGAATACAATGAAAATTTCTCTGGCAGGAAGTGCCCATACCACCTTTCAACAGCAATACTTAGTTCAGAATGCATCCCGGCAGTCATCTTCAAAAATCTGGTGGATTAGAGAAAAGAAAGAATACGAAACGGAAGAAACGGAGACAATCCCATTATATTTAAAATTCCCCAAGGAAGATCTTTTGCTTTTGTCTTAATTTTATTAGGTATTTTTGAAATAGATTGACAAATGTGAGAAAGATAATTATTATGAAGAAAATAATACCATTGAGAGGGGGCTGGTCACATGAAAATAAGTGCCAGAAATCAGTTAAAGGGAAAGGTCGTAGAAATTCAGTCCGGTGCAGTGAATGCAATTGTGACCATAGACATCGGAGGGGGTAATTTTATATCCGCCACGATCTCTATGGCATCAGTGAATGATTTAAAACTGGAAGTTGGGTCAGATGCATACGCCATCATCAAGGCCACTTCTGTTATGGTAGGGATTGATTCATAGGACAGCATAGAGGAGGGGGCCGGTTACGGCTCCTTTTCAAAATTACAGCGCGCACTGGCATGCTGTTATTTTTTTAGATGGAATAATTTTTAGATAACAAGCATTAGTTTGTATAAAATACTGTAAATAACGGATTAAAAGATTTATATTTGTGCATTGTGTTGTATTGAATTCAATGATGAAAACATATATAGTGATAGCAACCTAAGTCGTCGACAAAACTTTAAGGTTACTTTTTCATTTTCTATTCACAAAGAGGTGGAATGGCAGGATCTGTGCGAGATCTGCCTTCCGCCTCTTCTTTTATGTAAGGAGGAATTGGTTATGAGACAGGTTGCTATCTATGGAAAAGGCGGTATCGGTAAATCAACAACAACCCAGAACTTAACAGCAGGTCTGGCAGAGATGGGAAAGCACATTATGATCGTGGGCTGTGATCCCAAAGCAGACTCCACCAGACTGGTTTTAGGCGGTCTGGCGCAGAAGACAGTACTTGATACCCTTCGTGACGAAGGCGACGACATTGAACTGGATGCGGTTTTAAAAGAAGGCTACGGCAAAATCAAAGGCGTGGAGTCCGGCGGACCGGAGCCAGGAGTTGGCTGTGCAGGACGGGGCATTATCACTTCCATTAATCTGTTAGAGCAGCTGGGTGCCTATACCGACGATCTGGACTATGTATTCTATGATGTTCTTGGTGATGTCGTGTGCGGAGGCTTTGCAATGCCGATCCGGGAAGGAAAGGCACAGGAAATTTATATTGTATGTTCCGGCGAGATGATGGCTCTTTATGCAGCAAATAACATTTCCAAAGGAATTACCAAGTATGCAAAGACCGGCGGGGTCAGGCTTGGAGGTCTCATCTGTAACTCCAGAAAGGTAGATAAGGAGCAGGATCTTGTGGAGGCTGTGGCAGCCAAGATCGGCACTCAGATGATTCATTTTGTACCTCGTGACAATGCGGTGCAGAGGGCAGAAATCAGAAAAAGAACGGTTATAGATTTTTCTCCTGAAGAACCTCAGGCAGATGAATACCGTACGCTGGCAAGAAAGGTGGATGCCAATGAAATGTTTGTCATTCCAAATCCAATGAAAATCGATGAACTGGAAGAAATTTTAATGCAGTACGGAGTTATGGACTAAGGGGTCAGGAGAGGAGAAAATATTATGTTACTGGTGAGAGCGATTATCAGGCCGGAAAAAGCGGATTATGTTATGAAGGAAGCCTCAGAAGCAGGATTTCAGGCTGTGACCAAGATGGATGTATATGGACGGGGCAAACAAAAAGGAATTACAGTAGGAGATGTTCACTACGATGAGATTCCAAAAGAAATGCTGTTATTTTTCTGCAGCGATGAAGACAAGGATGATTTAGTCAGGGTGATTATGAGAACTGCAAGAACAGGGGAGGGCAATTACGGAGACGGACGTATCTTTGTATCTCCGGTAGAAGATGCCTACACCATCAGTACAGGAAAGCAGGGACTTTAGGAGGAACGATTGCTATGAAAGAAGTAATGGCATTTATCCGGGTGAATAAGATAAACCCCACGAAAAAAGCTCTGGCAGAAGGCGGATTTCCTGCACTGACCTGCAGACCGGTATTAGGAAGAGGAAAGAAACGGATTGATCCCGAGCTTTTATCCCTTGTTCTGGAAACAGGAGAGCTTCCCATGTCTCCCAAAGGGGAGTATTTAACAGAGTCCTTCCGCTGGATTCCAAAACGACTGGTCACCCTGATTGTAGAAGACCAGCAGGTGAAGGATGTGGTGGAGATCCTGATCAAAACCAACCAGACAGGAAATCCCGGAGACGGAAAAATATTTGTGCTGCCAATCTATGAGGCTTACACCGTCAGAAGCGGTGAGTGCACAAAAGAGGCATATTGACAGGAGGTGAGGGAAATGTCAAAGGAACGAGATTTATTGCTGGATAAATATTCTTCCAGAATCTTTAAAAATAGAAAAAGTCATATCACTCAGCTGGAATTTGGAGAAAATCCGGATGAGATTACAGCAAATACCAGGGCAATACCGGGAATTATTACTGCACGAGGATGCTGCTATGCAGGCTGTAAGGGCGTTGTGGTAGGACCGGTTAAGGATTCTGTGGTTATTACACACGGTCCCATTGGCTGCGCCTTCTATTCCTGGGGAACCAGAAGGAACAAAGCCAGGTCTTCCTATGAAGGCGAGCCCAATTTTGTTCCATATTCCTTTTGTACCGATATGAGGGCATCGGACATTGTATTTGGAGGAGAGAAGAAACTGGAAGAGGGAATTGATGAAATCATGCAGCTTTTCCATCCCAAGTGTATTTTCATCTGCTCCACCTGCCCCATTGGTCTGATTGGTGACGATGTGCAGGCCGTGGCAAAAAGAGTGGAAGAAAAATACGGTATTACTGCAATCGGGTATTCCTGCGAAGGCTATAAGGGAGTTTCCCAGTCAGCCGGTCATCACATTGCAAACAACGGACTGATGCGATATGTAATCGGAAAAGGGGAAGAAGCCCCCAAAGGAAAATACAGTGTAAATATCTTAGGCGAATACAACATCGGAGGCGACGGCTGGGAACAGGAACGGATCTTAAAAAAGATTGGTTATGAAGTGGTTTCTGTGTTTACCGGCGACGGTTCCTACGAAACCTTAAAAAATTCCCACCTGGCAGATTTAAATCTTGTTATGTGCCATCGTTCTATTAATTACATAGCGGAGATGATGAAGACAAAATATGGGGTTGACTGGCTGAAAGTAAATTTCATCGGTGTAGGGGCAACATCCAAATCACTGCGTATGATGGCAAAGTATTTCAATGATCCGGAGCTTACGAAACGCACGGAGGAAGTGATTGCTGAGGAACTGGCGGAAATCAATGAGGATATGGAGTTTTACAAATCCAAATTAAAGGGGAAAACAGCCGGAATCTTTGTTGGAGGCTCACGTTCCCATCATTATCAGATGCTTTTAAGGGATTTTGGTATGGAAACCACCATTGCAGGGTATGAATTTGCCCACCGGGATGATTATGAAGGGCGGGAAATTATTCCCCAGATTAAGGCAGATGCAGATTCAAAAAACATCGAGGAGATCTCAGTGGAGAGAGCAGTGGGATATGATGACCGGTATTCCATGGACGAATTGGTAAGTCTGCGAAGCCAGGGTGTTGAGCTTGATACTTACGACGGAATGATGAAAGATATGAAGAAAGGCTATATGGTAGTTGATGACTATAATATGTTCGAAACGGACCAGCTGATTGAACAGTATAAACCAGACATTTTCTTTTCCGGAATCAAGGATAAATATGCCATACAGCATGGCGGAGTGGTATCCCGCCAGATGCATTCCTATGATTACTCCGGACCGTATGCAGGCTTTCGGGGAGCAGTAAACTTTGGAAGAGATGTGACCATGAGCCTTTATACCAACGCCTGGTCGCTGGTGAAACCACCGTGGAAAACCATGCCAATGTTAGAAGGAACGTTAGGAGGTGCTGGCTGATGCTTGAATTAACACCAAAAGAAATTATGGAAAACCGTCACATGACCATCAATCCCTGCAAAACCTGTGAGCCGGTAGGCGCAATGTTCTGCGCTCTGGGCGCCGAAAAGTGCATGCCCCACTCCCATGGATCACAGGGGTGCTGCTCCTATCACAGAACGGTGTTAAGCCGGCACTTCAAGGAACCAGCCATTGCTTCGTCAAGTTCCTTTACAGAGGGCGCATCGGTATTCGGAGGACGCAGCAATATTACAACAGCGGTAAAGAATGTCTTTGATATCTATAAACCGGATATTATGGCGATTCACACCACCTGTCTATCTGAGACCATTGGTGATGACGTCGGTTCCTATATTGTGGATATGGAAATTCCGGAGGGAAAAACAGTTCTTTATGCCAGTACACCTTCCTATGAAGGTTCCCATATCCAGGGCTTCTCCAACATGATGATCGGATTCATGAAGTATATGACGAAGAAAACCGGAACACCCAATGGAAAAGTAGCCATTTACCCCGGCTGGGTGAATCCTGGAGATGACAGGGAATTAAAGCGGATTGCAGGACTGATGGGTGCGGAATATATTTATTTTCCTGATCATGACGGAACCTTAGATCACCCTATGGATGGAAAGAATGAGTATTTCCATGATCATGCAGGAACCAAAGCCAAAGACATTGTGGCGCTGGGAGATTGTGAGAAGCTGATTTCCATGGGAATCTACTGTTCACTGGAGCCGTCGGAGTATTTAAAGAAGGAATACAAAGTTCCTTTTTCCAATATTCCAGTCCCTGTAGGCGTCAAGCTGACAGATCAATATATACTGGAGCTTCAGAAATTTACAAAAAAAGAGGTTCCAAAAGAGCTGGAAGATGAGCGGGGCAGACTGGTGGATTTAATGCTGGATTCTCATCAGTATGTATATAAGAAGAAAGCTGCTATTTACGGAGATCCTGACATTGTATACGGCTTCACCGCCTTGTGTCTGGAACTGGGAATGACTCCTAAATATATTATAACCGGTACCCCAAAAGCTCACTGGGAGAAAGAAATCAAAGAGCTGATGGATCAGTATGGGGTGGATGAAAGTGAATATGTGGTGAAGGCAGACACAGATTTGTTTTACCTTCATCAGCTGATTAAAAATGAGTCTGTGGATCTTCTCTTGGGTTCCAGCTATGGAAAACAGATTGCAAAAGCAGAAGATATTCCGCTGGTACGTATGGGATTTCCGGTACTGGACCGCTATGGAAACCCAATACAGGCCACAGTGGGATATGCAGGTGCAATCCGGTATACGGAAAAAATCGTAGATGCCATGATGGACCGGAAGGACCGGGATGCGGCCGACGAAGATTTTGATGTAGTTATGTAAATTAGTAAGTGAATGGAACCAGGGAGGGAACCGACCCCTCCCTATTTCTGTTTAAAATGGCGGGTCTTTGAAAGGAGTATGATCATGGAAACGGAGAACAGCAACAGGAATGTATTGGATGCCAGGAAAAGTTCCATTGTGGTGAAAGACGGGTGCAATGGCCAGGGGGGCAAAATTTCATGTGACAGCAACAGTGTATCCGGTTCTGTGTCTCAGCGGGCCTGTGTATACTGCGGAGCCAGGGTTGTTTTAAATCCAATTACCGATGCTTATCACATCGTTCACGGTCCCATCGGATGTTCCAGCTATACCTGGGATATCAGAGGATCCTTAACAAGCGGGGAGGATATTTACAGAAACAGCTTTTCTACAGATTTACAGGAAACGGATATTATTTTCGGCGGAATCCGAAAGCTTGAGGCAGCAGTCGATGAGCTGATGGAAAAGGAAGACAACGTAAAGCTGATTTTTATCTATGCCACCTGCATTGTAGGCGTAATTGGAGACGATGTGGAGGCCTTATGTAAGATGAAATCAGAGCAGTATCATATTCCGGTGATTCCAGTAAAGTCTCCAGGCTTCTCCGGCAATAAATCCACCGGATACCGGATGGCCTGTGATGCCATTATGAACGTACTACTGCCTCATAAAAGTGAAGAAAAGAGAAATGCCATTAACCTGTTAGGGGATTTTAATCTGGCGGGAGAGATGTGGATTATTAAAAATTATTTCAGGGAGATAGGAATTGATGTAATCTCCGGTTTTACTGGTGATACCTGCTATGAGGATATGATTGAAGCACCAAAGGCTACATTAAATATAGTCCAGTGTGCAGGCTCCAGCACCTATCTGGCCAATCGTATGGAAGAGGAATTTGGAATTCCATTTATAAAGGTCAGTTTCTTTGGAATCGAGGATACCACCACTTCCTTAATCAGGACGGCGGAAGCCCTTGGAAATGAACTGGCAAGAAAAAAGGCGGTGGAATTTTGCAAAAAGAAAGGGGAGGAACTAGAAAATTTCTTAAGCCGGTACCGAAAAAATCTGGAGGGGAAAAAGGCGGCCATCTACGTAGGCGGGGGATTTAAGGCCATCTCTCTCATTCGGCAGTTTCAGGCTATGGGGATGGAGACTGTGGTGGTTGGAACCCAGACGGGGAAAAAGGAAGATTATGAGGTAATTGAAAGTCTGGTGAAATCGGATACCATCATTCTTGACGATGCCAATCCGGCAGAGTTAGAAACTTTTATGAAAGAAAAGGGAGCGGATATTCTGGTAGGAGGTGTGAAAGAACGGCCTCTTGCCTATAAGCTGGGAATTGCATTTTGCGATCACAACCATGAAAGAAAGTTCCCGTTGGCTGGTTTTGAAGGGGTGGTCAATTTCACCATGGAAATCAATAAAAGCATAAACAGTCCGGTATGGGGCTATATCAGCTGACAGAAAGGCGGAGTGACGATGAAAAGTGAAATAAAACCTCTGGTGAATCTAAATATCAATCCCTGCAAAATGTGTATGCCAATGGGCAGCGCAACTGCTTTTTACGGGCTGAAGAACTGTATGACTATCCTTCATGGCTCTCAGGGGTGTGCGACCTATATCCGTCGTCATATGGCAACTCACTATAACGAACCGGTGGATATCGCTTCCTCCTCCCTGACGGAACAGGGAACGGTTTACGGCGGCAGTGAAAATCTAAAAAAGGGATTAAAGAATTTAATAGAGCTTTACCATCCGGAAATTATTGGTGTCATGACCACCTGTCTTGCGGAGACCATCGGAGAGGACGTTCCGGGAATCCTTCAGTCCTTTCTGGAAGAAAATCCGGGGTACGCAGATATTACGCTGATCCCATGCCACTCTCCCGGATACGGCGGAAGTCAGTATGAGGGGTATTTCGCAGCTCTTTACGCCATTGTTTCTTCTATTAAAATGGAGGGAGAAAAGAACAATCTGATAAATATAATTACAGCGCCCATAAGCCCGGCAGATACCAGATATTTAAAGAGGATGCTTTCCCTCTTTGGGATTGACGCCATTCTTCTTCCTGACTTATCCGATAATTTAGACGGGGCACACGATCCCAATTACAACCGGCTTCCACATGAGGGAACGGACCTGGCTCTGTTAAAAAGGATGGGGGGAGCAAGATTTACTCTGGAATTAACTGCATTTCGCCATAAGAATTCCGTGGGAGAATATCTGTCAGAAACATATGGAGTTCCTTATGAGCGCCTGTCTCTGCCAACAGGCTTAAGAGATACGGATGCATTTTTAGACGTACTGTCCCGTATTTCCGGTAAAGAAATTCCAGAAGAGCTGAAAAAAGAAAGAGGACGCTATTTGGATGCCATGATTGATTCCCATAAATATCATTCTTCAGGGAGAGCGGCTGTATTTGGGGAGCCGGATCTGGTATATTCCACCGTGCGCATGATGTGTGAATGCGGAATCATGCCGGTTGTCTGTGCGGCTGGATCGGCAAGTCCGGAGCTTGACGGACTGATCAGACCGGAGATTGAAAATCTCGCAGGTCTGTATCTGGTGGATGAGTATAAAATTGCAGATAAAGCAGACTTTAAGGACATTGAGGATATGATTCTCACCTATAAGGCCAATATTCTTGCAGGCAGCTCAGATGGAAGACGCATAGCAGAAGATTTACACCTTCCCCTGGTACGAAGAGGGTTTCCCATTCATGACCATGTGGGAGGTCAGCGGTTAAAAATGCTGGGCTATGAAGGCTCCGTGGAATATATGGATGAGATTGCAAATCAGTTAATTGATACCGTTGAGACCACATTCCGTGAGACCTTATATGATACCTACTTCAAAGACACAGCCATTGACCATAAAAAGGTATCAGAAACTCCACAAGAGATCATGAAGCGCAAGACAAAAGAGCACCCCTGCTATAATTGTCAGGCTCATCAGTTTGCCAGGATTCATCTTCCGGTAGCCCCTGCCTGTAACGTACAGTGCGGCTACTGCGTGAGAAAATTTGACTGTCCAAACGAAAGCCGTCCTGGAGTCACTTCTGCTATTTTATCACCGGAGGAAGCGCTTAAGAGGTACGTATCAGTGAAAGAAAAAATGCCCAATTTAACCGTAGTGGGCATAGCCGGACCGGGAGAAGCGCTGGAAAACTGGGAGAATGTCAGAAAGGTCTTTGAGCTCATAAGGAAGCAGGATCCGGAAGTGACCTTCTGCCTTTCCACCAATGGGTTAAAGCTTCCCATGTATGCCCAGGAACTAAAGGAACTGGGAGTTTCCCATGTAACAGTGACCATGAACGCGGTGGATCCCCATATCAGCGGACAGATGTATCAGTATATCCGGTTTATGGGCAGGGAATACACCGGTGATGCAGCAGGAGCACTCATGGTAGCAAACCAGCTTGCAGGTATCAGACTTTTAATTGCCAATGATATTCTGGTAAAAGTCAATATCGTTACAGTGAAGGGAATCAATGACAGTCATGTGCCGGAGGTAGTAAAGACTGTCAAATCCCTGGGATGCTTTATCACCAATATTATGCAGATGATTCCGGTAAAGGGAAGCGCGCTGGAGCATGTGGAACCTGTTTCAAATAAGCAGTTAAATGAGATTCGGAAACAATGTGAAGAGATCATGCCCCAGATGTATCACTGCCAGCATTGCAGGGCTGATGCAGTCGGAACCTTAACGGATGATAAATCCATACAGCTAAAGGGATTCTTAGGGGAGGAAAAGCAGACCTTTGTACCTGTATCCAAAAGCTACCGGTTTGCAGTCGCTTCCAAGAGCGGGGTGGTAGTGGATACCCACTTTGGTCACGCAAAGGAGTTTTATTTATATGATTACCGGAATGGGGAAGTCCGGTTTGCGGGGAAACGAAGTGTGGAGCAGTACTGTCAGGGGGAAGAGGAATGCGGAGAAAAAGAGGATAAAATAGAGCGGATTATAGCTGCGTTAAATGGCTGCAACGGAGTCATTGCCATGCGCATCGGCATGGAGCCAACGAAAAAGCTGGCGAAACTGGGGATAAAGCCGGTAAACACCTATGACATGATTGAAGATGCGGTTAAAAAAGCGGCGGAAGCCATGTAAGAGGAGGAGAAAGATGGTACAGCCAAAATATCATGTATTTATCTGCACAAGCTGCAGAATTAACGGAACACAAAAAGGGATGTGTTTTCAAAAAGGAGCGGTGGATTTAATCCAGACCTTTATGCAGGAGATTGAAGACAGAGAGATGTCCGGAGAAGTAGTGATCAGCAACACCGGGTGCTTTGGAATCTGTGACAAGGGTCCTGTTGTGGTTGTTTATCCGGAAGGAGTCTGGTACGGCAATGTATCCGGAGACGATGTGGAACGCATCTTTGATGAGCATTTTGAAGGGGGAAAACCTGTACGTGATTTAATGATTTAGTACCTGGAATGACGCAGAAGGGAGCACGGGAAAAAGGAGGGTTTGCTGTTGATTAAAATCATTGATGCCACACTGACAATGCTGGAGGAATATCCGTTAAAGAAGGAACTGGTTTACGAGTTTGCAAAGACGTTAGAGAGTCTTTGCATATGGGGAGCTGTGTTGACCCCAAGAGTCTACCAGCTGATGCAGGGCGACTTACCCCAGGGACTCACCTGGTATATGGAACTTCCCAGTCCATCGGAAAGCGGGAAATATCCGGGAATTCATTATTTTCTCTCCTCTTTTTGCGATGGGACTGGAAAGTACATACGCAATATACAGGTCAATGATGTATCAGAGCTAAAAGGGCTGGAAGGCGCCAGAACAGACAGCAGCTTAAGGCTTACAGGGCTGGATGATTTACTCATCTATGAAAGCCGTGATATTTATGAACGGGGAATGAAACTTTTAATCCAGGCTTCCCCCATTCTGTATCCGGAAAATTCCTGCTATTGTGCTTCTGCCATTGCGGCGGATTATTTACAAAATCATCATAACGGAACAGTGATGACCACTTTTACCGGGATTGGAAACAAGGCTGCCACCGAACAGGTTATTCTGGCAATGAGAGTGGTGGAGCGATTTAAACCCAACAACAGCTTTGAGAAGCTGGCAGACTTACGCAGTCTCTTTGAAACCATAACAAATACTCAGATACCGGGTCATACGCCTGTTATCGGTAGAAAGATCTTTTATATAGAATCCGGGCTGCATGTGGATGGGGTTTTGAAAAAGCCATCCAATTACGAGTCCTTTCCTCCGGAACTTGTGGGAGCATCCAGAAAGGTGATCCTGGGAAAGCATTCCGGTGGTACGTCCATAAGGTATAAGCTGAAACAGTATCACATGGAAGACTGTTATCCGGTGGAGCATCTTCTGGAAAAGGTAAAACGGCTCAGTATTAAAAAGGGCGGTGAAGTAACTGATGAAGAGTTTTTAACAATTATGAGTGAGTGTGATAAGTATGAAAAGGCAAATCAAAATAGTTGATACCACTCTTCGGGATGGCGAACAGTGCCCAGGTATCGTATTCTCTCCTTCTGACAAGGTACGTCTGGCTTTGTTTCTGGATCGTATTGGTGTTTCTGAAATTGAAGCGGGGATCTACGACGTGGGGACAGAGGGCGTTCATTATATCAGCGAAATCATGAAAAAGAAAAAGCAGGCCGTCATCTCTCTCTGGTCTAAATTAAACCCTGGGAATGTGGAAGAATCAGCCAGGCAGAAACCGGATTTAATTCATATCGGCACTCCGGTGTCCTACGCGCAGATTTACAATAAGTTAGGAAAAAATAAAAAATGGATAGAAAATTCCCTGCAGGAATGTATTGAGGTTGCCAGGAATTATAACATTCCAATTACTGTAGGTCTGGAAGATGCCTCAAGGGCAGATGTGGCATTTTTAGTTTCTTTAATCCGTCTGATGAAACAGCAGGGAGTGGAGACCATTCGTCTTGCAGATACAGTTGGTGTGTTGTTTCCCAGGCGAGCTGGGGAGCTGGTGCGGGAAATAAAGCAGACAGGAATTATGATTGAGGTTCATGAACATAATGACTTTGGAATGGCAGTGGCCAATTCCATGGTTATGGCACTTTCAGGAGCAGATATGGTAGATGGAACGCTGCTTGGAATTGGAGAACGGGCAGGAAATTGCAACCTATATGAATTTGTCCATAGTGCAGCCCGTAAATTTGATCTAAGTGTCAGCAGCCAGGACATAAAAAAAGGGGAAAATCTTTTAAAATCCATAATGAATGGAGGAAAGAGAAATGATTCGGAAGATTAAATTTGAAGATGGCAGAAAAAAACTGGCAGAAGGAATTTTAAGTCTCTGCCGCGTTCTTTCCCTGGAAGGACAGGTGCTGGTAAATGGAACTTTCAGCTTTTCAGCTGCGGAGGTGGCAGGAAAACTTGAGGGTACCGATCTATATTTCAACCAGGGAATCCGCCTTTGTGCAGCCGCCATTAGTGAGATCAACCAGACAGCAGGCTGCGGAACCGGAGAATCAGCCCGTCTGACGGCGGAGCTTTTGGCGTATTGTGAAAGAAAATCCGCATCTGGAATCAGCCCGGTACTTCTGGCCAGAGAGCTGAAAGCAGCTGCGAAAACCCTGGAAGCATTTGTTTATGAAAACGCAATTTCCCTGTCTGATGCAGGCGCGGATCTGGTGGAAGAGATCACCAAAGACCGTGAGACTGCCCAAATGGTGGTGGAAGGTTCAAATGTGGGGGAAGTGGTTGTAAAAGATTCCATGTTTGGGGAAACAAGGCTTGAAATTACCAGAGGAATGCGTCTTGATGGCGGTTTGACAGTGGGGGAAGAAGGAACCGTATCCGATGCGCTTGTTCTGATTGTAAAAAATCCAATCATTTCCTTTTCAAGCATCTATCCTCTTCTTCAAAAGACGGAACAGCAGAATTTATTCATTCTGGCTGACGGGATAGAGGGGGAGGCTCTGACTCTTCTGAATACAAATGTAAAGCAGAACCGCATTCACGTAAGAGCCATGAAGGCGCCGGGAATTGGCAGGAGAAAAGAGGATCTTTTGGAGGATGCTGCGGTATATACGGATACGGTGGTTTTTGACGGTATTTATCCATGCAGAATGGAAGAAATTTCGCCCGCCATGCTGGGGCGGGCAAAGGCGGTGACAGCGGCCGGTTCCTACACAATATTAAAAGGAAATACGGATAACAGCCGGATTTGCAAACGAATCGAGGCAATAGAAGAACGGATTCGGGATCCGAAAACCAATTATTATGACAAACAGAAGCTAAGAGAAAGGATTGCCGGATTAATGGGCTGTGCGCCTGTAATCTATACAGGCGGGTATACAACAGCAGAGGCAAAGGAAGAGAAACGAAGAATCGAATCCGCAGTGGCCTATTATCAGACCATGAAACAGTATGGAATATTAAAAAAAGAGGTTTTAAATCACGTTCCAGTGGGATCAGAAGCTGAGCGGTTCCTGACGGAGTCCATGAAGCAAAGCTTTAAAAAAGGGGAAATCAGCGCATATTTACTGATCCTGATGATTCAAAAAATATGCGGACTGATTGTCATGTGGCTGACAACCGGAGCAGTTATGGTGAGTACCGGATATGACAGAGAAGACTTAGAGCTGATTAAGGGCGGAGTGGATATAGAAAGGTTAAGGAGCTAATATGAACATCAGGAAAGTGAAGCTGAAGCCTGGATTTGCATTAATGGAACTGGGAGGGGAATTTTGTATTTTTGATGAAAGAGACAGCCAGAATGGTTCCTTAGACGGCCTGCCGTCGGTAAATGAGATCTGCATCTTCTTGTGGAACAGCCTGGAGCGGGGGGCAGGAGTGGATGAACTGATCACACTTTTGTCCGAGGAAAAAAATATCGATGAAGAGGACGCAAGACTTGAGCTGGAGGAATTTCTTGCAAAACTGATCAATGGAAATGTAGTTGAAATTGATGGGTAAAGGAGGAACGGACAGATGGAAAGAATAGCGGTGATCAGCAAAGATCAAAAACTGGTTCCTTTTTTGTATTGCAACCTGGTAGAAATATACGAAAAAGAGGGGACACAGTGGCAGGGGGTTCGGACTGCTTCCTTTTCTCCTGTAAAAGGGAATTCAGTGGAGGAACTGAGAAAAGAAACGGAAGCAGTCCTGACTCTCACAGAGGATGCAAAAGCCATTCTGTGCAAAGAGCTTTCAGGAATTCCTTTTTCGGTATTCAACCAGAAGGGATATTGCATCTTTTGTGCAGAAATGGCTGATCAGGACACATTAGACGGAATGGTAAAGGATATGGAAGACAGCGATGAAAAACGAAGAAGAAAAGAAGAGATGATTAAGAATGCAGGACCTGTGGAAACCCAGACGCCTGGAATCTATTTTCTGGATTTGGCACAGCTTCAAAAGGAGTGCCCGGAGATTTCCTCTAAAAAGGCATTATTACCTTTTTTCGCCAACACTCCGTTTTTAGAACTGCAGCTTGTCTGTGCACACATACCACCATGGCTGGAAACAGATGCTTCCTATGAAAAAAAGATCCGGAAAGAAGAGGGCGGATTACATATAACGGTAACCAGAAAACAGTGTTAGCAGGAGGGAAAAGCGATGCAAAATTATATGGTTTTAGACCCGAAGACACTTCAGACTCCTTACGGAATTCTGGGTGGAGTGGATTCCTTTCTCTGCCATCCAAACGGAGAGCTTTTGGGAGTGAGCCTGTCAGAAAAGAATATGATCATCACTCAGGCAGGAGAGCTGATTCCAGCTTATACGGAAAATGGGAGAAGAAAAAAGAAGCCGTCAGTGGAGTTTGACAGACAGGGAATGGTGGTCAGTGTGGCACTGGAAGAACAGCAGGAGGTTCTTACTCCCATTGGGGAGCTCCCAGTGGAACTGATTAAATTCTATCCGACTGGAGAAATACACCGGGTATTTATACTGGATGGGCAGATAAGCGGCTTCTGGACGGAGGAAGATGAGCGAAAGCTTAACATTTCCCTGACCTTTGATCTTGAATTCACGGAATTTCAGGCAATGATCAATGGTCTGTGTTTTTATAAGAGTGGAGACATTAAAAGCATCACATTATTTCCGGGAGAAAAGGCTTCCATACGGACTCCATTGGGAATGGTGGAAACGAAAGTGGGGCTGTCCTTATATGAGTCGGGGAATCTAAAATCAGTAGAACCGGCAGATCCTGTGCTGTTATCCACTCCCATCGGGAGGATCACCGCTTACGATCCGGATCAGATCGGAATCAATGCAGACAGCAATTCTCTGTCATTTACCGAAAATGGAGAAATTAAGGCTCTTACAACCTGCGATCACTCCATCTATGTACAGACAGAGGATGAAGTGATGAGAAAATATTCTCCCCATATAAAGCCTCATCCGCTCTACGATGAGGTACTTACTGTATCCGGAATAAAAGTAGAGTTTCTGGCAGAATCAGGGGAAGTATTCATTGAAAAAGACAGATATAATCTGGAATCATGCGGATTTACCATAGAGCCTTTTGTACGGCCCGGAATGCACTGCAGCCCTTCTGACTGCGCAAACTGTTCCCTGTGCAATAAAGCAATGAGGGAATGAAATACGGAACTGCCAGGGCTGGACACCCGGGCAGTTCCGTATTTTTAATGCTTAGTCTGATTTTGCTGCAGCATACTCTGTCTCACAGGAGGAAGCAGTGGCATGCCTGCCCTTTCCAAGAACAGTCGTATAGAAAAAGGTCCCAAAACAGGCAGCTGCAAAAATTATTCCAATGGGATAAGCAATGGCGGTGGATATCTGAAGTCCTTCCTTTGCCATCAGTATGTAAGTACAGGAGACTGCGGACATAAAAGTTGCAGGAAGCACTGTAATCCAGTAAAAGCGTTTTTTACGGAAGAGATAAACGCTTGCAGTCCATAATGCGATCATTGCCAGTGTCTGGTTGCTCCAGGAGAAGTATCTCCATACGATCTGAACATCAAACTGAGTCAGAACAGAGCCAACTGCCAGAAGCGGTATGGTAAGGAGCAGGCGGTTTTTCGCCGGTTTCTGGTCAAGCTTAAACCAGTCCGCCAGAGTCAGACGTGCACTCCGGTAAGCCGTATCTGCAGATGAGATGGGGCATGCGATAACTCCAATCATGGCTATAACAGCACCTACGGGTCCAAGAAGCTGAAAGCAGATTTCATAAACAACGCTGGACTGCCCATTTCCAAGTGCCGTTAAAAGACCGCCGGTTCCGTCATAAAAAGCAACTCCCGCCGCAGCCCAGATGAGCGCAATCACACCTTCTGCGACCATGGCTCCATAAAATACCTTTCGTCCGTCTGCCTCATTGGTAAGACAGCGGGCCATCAAAGGGGACTGTGTGGCATGAAATCCCGATATGGCGCCGCAGGCAACAGAGATAAACATGGTGGGCCAGATTGGTGTCCCGGCCGGGTGAAGATTGGCCAGGGTGATTTCCGGAATGTGGTATCCTTTAAAAAGAATGGCTCCGCCAACACCAAGTGCCATTACTATCAGGCAGATTCCAAAGAACGGATAAATCTTTCCGATCACCTTATCAATAGGGACAAAGGTGGCAATAAAATAATAGACCAGTACAACAATGAGCCAGAATCTGGAATCCAGTACATGTGGTGTCAGCATCGCTAAGAGATTTGCCGGCCCGGTAGAAAAGGTTACACCCACCAATACAAGAAGAATTACTGAAAATACCCGCATAATCTGCTTCATGGCAGTGCCAAGATAGGAACCGGTCAGTTCTGATACACTGGCTCCCTTATGCCGCATGGACATCATACCTATCATATAATCGTGTACACCGCCCCCTAAAAGAGTACCGAAGGTGATCCATAAAAATACGCTGGGTCCCCAGCAGGCTCCGGCAAGTGCACCAAAGATGGGACCCAGGCCTGCAATATTTAACAGCTGGATTAAAAAAATGCGTGGGGTCCCCATGGGAACGTAGTCATTTCCATCCGTCATGGAAAGAGCTGGTGTTACTCTGTCATCAGGTCCAAAAACTTTTTCTGTGATTTTGCTGTAGAAGAAGAAACCTGCAATCAGCAGCAACAGACATAAAAAGAAACTTATCATTTGCCTACCTCCTATTATTAAAACATCTCATTACCACCAATTATAATGAAATGTGCACAATAATAAATGAAAAATGTATGAAAAGGAGGTATTTGTGCATAAACAGCAGCTAGACACCAATGATCTGCTTAAACTGTTTGATCTTTTCTCTTCCTACGGGCAGAATCTCTTTTTCGAACCCCTGCATTTTAACAGCCATACTGTTATTTGCCCATGGAAACATTTCGGATATGTAATTTAAGTTGATCAGATAACTTTTGTGAATCCGGTAAAATCCACAGGAAGAAAGGCGTTTCTCATATTCACCTAACAGCTGGTTCTCCGTATAATCCCTGGAAACGGTATGGATAATGCAGCTTCGGCAGCAGGTTTCTATGTACACGATCTGCCTGATATCAAGCAGTATAATGGTTCTGTTGACATTAATTGGAAACTTATGTGCTGGGAGACATAAATCGTTTTTCAAAGAATGATCCAAATCCTGTCTGCATTTTTCCAGAATGCAGCGTAACCGTTCCGGATCAAAGGGTTTTAAAATATAGTTGTTTACACCCAGCTCAAATGCCTGGACTGCATATTGGGAAAATGCGGTTGCAAAGATGATCTGGGCATGAGGCATCATTCTCCTTGCGGCAGCTGCCAGTGTGGTTCCATCCATATCATTTAAACTAATATCCAGAAAGAGAATATCAAAATAATGATGGCCAAATAATTCAAGGGCTGCATTACCACTGTCTCCTTCCATAATCTCGCTGTCAGGAAGGAAGGATAAAATCTGGTGGATCAGTTCTTTACGCGCAGGACGTTCATCATCAATCACAGCAATTTTCATAATTGAATCCCCCTTCATATTTTGATTCTGGAGAGACCGGAATGGTAAAAAAGATGTGAGATCCGGAATCAGAACTTTCAATATGAAGTCCGTGCTCCTGTCCATAAATGCTTTTTAGCCGTTTATGGACATTTTCCAGTCCCACTCCCCCGTAATGCTCTCCTTCATACAGATGCTTAATGCCTGTTTCTGGAATTCCGGGTCCTTTATCGGAAACGGAGATCTTTATAAATGCTCCCCCCATACAGGCGCAGATGGATACATAGCGATTGGCGCTTTTATCAAAACCATAGCGGATTGCATTTTCCACTAAGGGCTGAAGTATGAAGGCCGGAATCAGGCAGTTTGTCTTTTCGTCTGTTATTATTTCTATATGGAGCTTCTCTTCAAATCTGGCTTTTTCCAGCTCCAGATAGCTGGTAATATGCTGAAGTTCCGTTTTTAGTGTGTGCATGTAGGAATTGTGCTCCAGTGTCTGCCTGTAATAGGAAGACAAAGTAAGAAGCAGTTCTCTTGCTCTGTCCGGATTGTCCCGGCAGACGTAGGAGATGGTATTGAGAGAATTATAAAGGAAATGGGGATTGACCTGAGACTGCAGCGCTTTTAATTCTGCCTTACGCCTTAATTTTTTCTGGTATTCCAGTTCAGACAGCTCAAACTGAGTGGAAAAAAGCCTTGCAAGTTCCGAGGCAAAATTTAAATCGGACTGGGACTGTTGCCAGTGCTTTTTTATTATCATGGTCAGACTTCCCATAACCTGATTCATTTCTATAATGGGAGCAGCCACAATAATATGGTTTTTTAAAATGGAATAAAGTGGTTCCCCTTTTCTGGCATAATGAAAAATGGTTGGTTTCCTGTCGTGTATAGACTTAAGTATTGGGAGAAGAACCGTATCCTCATTCATATCCCTCAGTTCCAGATTGGCTTTCCTGCTTATTATTTTTTCGGTATCTGTTATAAGTATGGCGGCGCAGCTGGTGGACTGAAAAATAATTTCAGCAGCAGCCTGCATATCCTTTATACTGTATAAACCTTTGCGAAGATGGGGAAGACTCTGCTCCACGATTCCAAGAGCCAGCCGCATCCGTTCAGCAAACTGACTGTCTTCCTCCAAAAACACCATGTTAAAAGTGCCTAGAAATACTAACATTCCAAGTGCGTTCATGGTCATCATGGGGAGTGAGATCAGCTTTACAAGCTGGACAGCTGCAGAAAAGGGCCGTGAAATAAGCAGAATGATCATCATCTGAAGAAATTCTACAAAAACTGTAAGAATAAAAACACTGGAGCTGCCCATTTTTCCGGACTTAAACCGGCTGGAGAA
>SVDT01000062.1 GCA_015057775.1 Paenibacillaceae bacterium
ATCAGACCTTCCATGGTTGCCTCCGTATGAAGAACCCTGCCATCAGGAAGAACTGCCGCAATGTTACATACAAAGCGTGCACTTCTATCCTCTCCCGCAAAAAGAGCCGCACGGTTTAATATGGTCTGATTTTTAATCTCGTAGGAAGTCTCCTCCCCCATGTAGCGGGCAGAATAAATTCCAGGCTCTCCGCCCAGGCAGTCTACTACCAGACCGGAATCGTCAGCAAGAACAATTCCTCCGGACTTTTTCCACACTGCCATGGCTTTTATTTCAGCGTTTTCCCCAAATGTGGTTCCGTTTTCCTCAATATCAAGGCAAATGCCGGCCTCTTTCATGGAACAGACTTCCATTCCAAGATCCTTTAATATCTCACGGATTTCCCGCATTTTTCCTTCGTTCCCGGTTGCAAAAATTATTTTGTTCTCCCTCATCTGTTCTCTCCTTCAAACCTTTTTCTAATGGGCAGCTGTATATGCCTTCAGACACAAATTGCAGTTCTGCTTTTTTTCCACCCGCTCCCACACTTTGCCGTCAGCACTGATATAACCCTCCCCGTCAGATAGATCTACAAAGGTTCTTCCGTCCCCTGCATCATATTCAATGGCTGCAGGGTGAACTGTATCGGGAGTGGTAATTTTTACAATCACTGCAAACCGCTCTCCCTTTTTTAATTTCAGTTCCTTTTTTGTTTTTTTATCAAATGATACGGTATAATAACCAGCATTTTCAAACGCCCCGTCTGTCAGGAAAATCTTCCGGCCGAACTCATCCCCTTCAGTAATATCAGATTCTTTTCCCGTCTGACGTACCGCGTAAATCTCATAAGAGGTACCAGGTGCTGTTGCATAAAACCCTACAGCCTTTAAATACTGGGATTCTTCTGCTTTATAGACATTGGAAAACCATACGGTATCATTCCCATAGCCCAGCTGGCCAACCCAGCCCCGTAAATCTGACTGATAGATCCTGTCATATCTGCCCGGATCTTCTACACCAGAATATACAATGTTATTCATACCGATATTGGAATCATAATAGGATACATAAAAAAAGCCCTGGTCACCAAATCCATCTCCCCAGCTGTTCATGCAGATAAATGCACCATCACCATTGACCGGGACATTAAAATTCTCTCTGGAAAATCCATCATCCCAACCGACAATTACGGAATCGTGATTGGGCGGCTCCGAACCTATGTAGCAATAAGCGGACGCAGACTCATTATAACTGTCTGACTTACTCCTGTCCCCATTCATGGCGGTATAGAGGGAACTCTGAACTCCTCCGTAGCGAAGAACCGCCCGCTTTATTTTCTCATAATCTTTTCCTGGTATCATCTGGATTTCCTGAACATGCTTCACTGCTTTGAGGCCTTTGGGCGACGTTCCATCTCCATAAGGATCCTCTGACTCCAGTACCGGTCCCTGCCAGGAAAGGAGGTATGCCATGGACATGGTATATTCTCCTCCTTCTTCCTGAGGAATACAAAATCCATTATTTAAGGACATATGATCCTCGGATAAATCAAGGGATTCTTCTGGCAACAGTCTGGCCTCCAATGCCTGTAACGATGCAAACGCCCAGCAGGTGCCAAGGGATCCCTGATTTTTCACTGCCGGAGCACGGCCATTTTTCCTTCCGTCATAGACAGCCGGAAGCTGCCCTGTATCTGGATTATCTGTCTGTAATGGTACAAAATAGTCCGCCGCCAGGACGGCTGCTGTGCATAACACAACAAGAAAAAGGGCAAACCGGGTTTTATTTTTCAAACTCATCTCCTGCTTTTCTTTTCGGTGGCCTTGGCCCCATAAACTGATAGAAATAGGTTTTCATCATACCATTATAAATCTTACGGTTCTTATCTGCTTTTCTTCCGATATATCGTTCCGCATCCTCATATGCAGTGATCATGTACAACGACCATGCATCAAGAGCAGCATATCGCTCTCCGATCTGGCGGTAAAGCTTTGGAAGATTTTCCTTTTCCTCAAGACGCTCTCCATAGGGAGGATTGGTGATAATAAAACCATATTTTTTCGGATGGCTTAATGCATCCACGGAGCGCTGCTGAAAATGGATGAGATGATCCACACCGGCAGATTCAGCATTGGCTCTGGCTGCTTTTACAATCTCAGGATCGATATCATATCCCTGTATATCAACCTTTACGTCATGATCTACCAGATCATTGGCTTCATCCATGGTATCATACCAGCATTTTCTCGGGATAATGTTCTTCCAGTCTTCTGATATGAAGGACCGGTTCATACCCGGAGCTATATTAGCTGCCATCATGGCTGCTTCTATTACGAATGTACCACTTCCGCAAAACGGATCCACCAGAATCCTGTCTTTGTTCCATGGTGTCAGCATGATCAGTGCTGCCGCCAGGGTCTCCGTAATGGGAGCCTTGCTGGTAAGGGTACGGTAACCTCTTTTATGGAGGGAATCTCCCGTGGTATCGATTCCTACGGTAACCTGATCTTTATACAGAAAAACACGAAGAGGATAGCTTGCACCATTCTCTTCAAACCATTCTACTTTATATGCACCCTTCATTCGTTCCACCATGGCTTTTTTCATAATGGACTGAATATCAGATGGGCTGAACAGTTTACTCTTGATGGAAGAAGCTTTAGCCACCCAGAATTTTCCATCAGCAGGAATATACTCTTCCCAAGGTATTTTCTTAGTCGCCTGAAAAAGTTCCTCAAAGGATTCCGCATGAAAGCTTCCCACCTTTAAAAGCACTCGTTCAGCAGTTCTTAAAAATACATTGGCACGGCAGATGGCTTCGTCATCACCAAGAAACGTCACTCTTCCGTCTTCCACTAAGGTTATATCATATCCAAGATCTGTTATTTCTTTCTTTAATACCGCCTCCATACCAAAATGGCAGGGAGCAATGAGTTCGTAAGTTTTTTTCACATTATTCTCCTAAGTTCATTTCTTTTACAATGTTACCATCAAAATCCATAATCCGGAATATCCGGTCTTCCAGCAGCGCATAGGTAGGAGGATTTCCTCCTTTTGGAATGGAAACAGAACCTGGATTGAGTATGGTAATGTCTCCAAAGGTTTCCGCAGTCAGGATATGGGTATGACCGTGAAGCAGAATATCACCTTTTTGCATTGGCAGAAGATTTTCTTTGTTATAGATATGTCCATGAGTGGCATAAATAGTCAGGCCATTAATCGCAAACAACGCATAATCAGAAAGGACCGGGAATTCCAGTACCATCTGATCTACTTCCGCATCACAGTTTCCCCGGACATTATAAATCTGATCTTTATAACTGTTAAGCATGGAGATGACCTCTTTGGGTGCATATTCTTTGGGAAGATCATTTCTTGGTCCATGATAAAGAATGTCCCCAAGGAGGATCAGTCTCTCAGCTCCTGATTTTTTATATACATCTAACAGCTCCCTGCAATAATAAGCAGAGCCGTGAATGTCGGAAGCAATCATATATTTCATAGGTATTTTCTCCTTTACTGTTTATCAGGTATATTTTAAGACCTGGAAGGTATATCTGTCAATGAATACCTATCCACGTACCATATATTTTCCCCTGTAATAGGAGATTCCATTAGCCAAATTGATGACTTGATAACCCATTGACTCCAAATGTCTGCAGACATTCATGCTTTGTCCGCCCCTGGCACAATAAAAGATGAGCGTTTTATCTCTGGGCAGCTGGTTTTTCCAATAATCATACTCCTCATAAGGAAGATTGACGGCGCCCTTTAAATGTCCTTTTTGATAAGAAAATGAGCTCCGAAGATCTATAATCATAATATTCCCATTATATTCTATATATTGATCGACTTCCCATACCGGTATTGTCGTGAACATACTATCACCTGTCCTTTCTAGTAATAATATATTCCGAATTTTCCAGGATGCGAAAAGGCAAAAAAAAACGCGGGAAAGAACCCCGATGTCTCTTTCCCACGCCTTTTCTAGTTTTTTAGTTATTAGTATTTGTTCTGGCTGTTGTTACGGCTGGAATCACGGCTGGAATCACGGCTGCAGTCACGGCTGGAATTATGGCTATAATCCTGCATCTTGTCCTGCATCTTATCCTGCATCTTGTCCTGCATCTTATCCTGCATCTTGTCCTGCATCTTGTCCTGTGACTTGTTCTTATTGTTGTTCTGGCTTGATGTGTAATTCTTTGAAGAATTATTCATATCGTTGTAGCTGTCATTATAATTATTCTTAGACATTTTCATACCTCCTGTGGGCGTTTTTTGTTACATGGTGTAGTATGGCGAATATCCGGCAGAATATACTTGATTTTTTGTATTGGATAAATCTGAAATTTTTAGAATTGTTTTTAAAATAACTTTGCATTTTTACATAGCCTATATTATAATTTACTTGAGGAATATTATTCCTCATCCTTATTAATTATTTATACTCCCCTCAGAAGCAGCCGAATAGCTCCCCTATTCAGGCTGTTTCTCTTTGATGAGAAATCTGTGTATTTTATGCAATGCATTATTATTGATAAGTTTATATTGATACCAAACATAATATATGCTATATTAGAATTATAAAAGGAATAACCGCCCACAAGGGGTTGACCTAGCTTAAGAGTTGAAAGAACCCCTGAACCGGTCAAGTTCACAGGGGTTTTTTCTATGTATTACTTCTTTGTTATAGTATAAACAAAGGTCAGTAATGCAAAAATGAATATTCCGAATTGCATTAGCTCTCCAAATGATATATTCATCTGCCTCACCTCCCTTCATGTAAAATGAAAAGAGGTCAACGCACCCTGTAAAACGATTGTTCCATGCCACTATGGTAACATATCCCATTTCAATGTGCAATTACTTCTCTGATAGCAAATCAATCTTTCTCAATTCTTTTCGTTGGTTATTTAAAAAATCTCCACCCCTTACTATCGCGGCCACCGCCAGCCAAATACAAAAGACCTCCGGCAATCCCATGCCGAAGGTCCTATATCCCTTTCCAAAATCCGGTAATCCGCTATTCCATTAATCGCCAATCACGTTGACAATCTTTACAGGTGTCCGATAATTCCACGGAGATGTCTTAATACCTGTACTATAAGTTGAGGAATGTACTACTTCTCCATTCCCGATATACATGGCAACATGATTGATGGAGCTTCCGCTTCCATAAAAAATCAGGTCGCCTGGGCGCATCTGATCTGCGCTCACGGATCTTCCCTGTGAAGCCTGTCCACCTGATGAACGGCTGATGGAAAGTCCTGCTGCATGCTGCATTACATATCTTGTAAATCCGGAGCAATCCACTCCTGTATGAGGATCACTGCCACCGTAGGAATAACGACCGCCTACGAACTGCAGTGCATAATTAACAATGCTTTGTCTGAAATTAACGGTTGACTGAGCCTGAGCCTTCTCTTCCAGTGCTTTTAAAGTTTCTTCATCGGTTGCAGTTACAGTGGCACTTCCTTCTGCCGGCAAATAGCCATATGTATCGTTCACCTTAACTTTTAAAAATCCATCCCCCATATCTTCCACAACTTCAAAGGCGGATCCTTTGGAAGCATTCATTAAGGGTTCTGTACCTTCTTCATCTTTACTGATTGTAACCTGATCTGTATTAACGGTTACCATGTAGTTTCCAAAACTTAATCCTGGGCCGGATACCTCATCTGCTCTTACATCTGAAGGAACTGCAATAATCATTGTTCCACAAAAAGCCATAAGTCCTAACGTTTTCCATATTTTGTTTATCATCGGGAAATTTGCTCCTATTTTTACTTTTTGAGTTTCAAATGTTACGTAATTATTAATTTCATTACGGTTATTATACATTTATTTTATCTTTTCGTCAAGTATTATTTAAAACTGCACGAAATTAAAATTATATTAGTTTAAAACACTGACAAATTTCACAGGTTTGCGATACATGACGTTTGTTACGATAATTCCTGTTTTTTCGGTGGATGCATGGACTACTTTCCCATCTCCCATATATAAAGCGACATGATTAATAGATCCGTTTTTTCCATAAAATACCAGATCACCGGGACGGGCCTGATCATAACTTACTATTTTCCCTTCCCCTGACTGTGACCTTGCGCTGTGATCCAGCTCAACATCTGCGGTCTTTTTAAGGACATATCTGGTAAAACCGGAACAGTCCACTCCTGTGCTGGGATTTACACCACCATATACGTAACGTCCTCCAACGAACTGAAGAGCATAGTTCACAACTTCTTTCCGCTCCAGTGCAGACTCGTCCACTTTCTCCTGAGTTTTTTCGATCAGTGTTGCAGAATCACTCCGTATGTAACCATCACCTTCCGGAACTTTCACCTTCAGCCATCCATCCTTGGCAGGCTCAATCACCTCACAGGTCTGGCCTTCTAAAGCAGAAGTCACAACTGATCCGCCATCCTCCGCAGTGGTTCTGACTGATACAGGCTTGTCCAGTCTTGCATAAAGAGTTGTACTGGTTTCTACTGTGATTTCATCCGCTTTTGCCTCTGTCTGATTGCTTAAACTTAAGGTAGTTAAAAGTCCTAAAAGTCCCATGACCTTCCACATTCTGATTTTCATAACGAATCTCCTGTCTGCGTATGATAGCTGTTACCGCAAATATTTGACTTAAATATTACATAATTGTTACATTTTGAATTATATCCCCCGTTTCAGCTTTTGTCAAGCAAAAACGGCATTTATGACCACTTTCAGCCATAAATACCGTTATACTTTTGTAATATATTCCATTTATATTGTTACATATTAGTGACGTTATCGTTTCAATCCTCTTACAAACCAGTATATCAGGCCAATTAAAAGCAGTGGTCCCATCAAAGGTGCCAGAAGGCTGAAGATACCAGTAACGATGGTTCCCACAAGGAGGAAAAAAAAGACAATGGCGACTACTCCAAGAAGCTTCCAATACCATTTACTTAAATCATAATAATGCATCCCCCGTCTCTCCTGCCTGGGTTCCTCATATACATTCTGATCCTGTCCGGTAAAAGAATTGTAAAAACCGCCGGTGCTGCTGCTTTCTTTTGCATTCTCACTGGCCTCTATAATCGTCTTGGCAATCAGTCTCGGGTCTCCAATTGCTTCGGTGACAGCTTCTTCCGAAGAGCCCTTTAAAACTTCTCCACGGATATATTCTTCGTAATATCTGATATTTTCTTCCACCACGCTTCCGGGAACCTCTCCTGTAAGGGTATCCCTTAAACGCTGTAAAAATTCCTGTCTGCTCATCTGAGCCTCCTTCAATAAAGTAAGTAACTTCCGACTATTTTACCATTTGACAGGGGTTCCGTAAAGAAATCTTATCTGAAAAAAATATTAATTTTTCATAATGTGCCAGACTACTCGATCCGTTCTTTTATGATTCCCTCCCGGTATGCTGCCACAAGCTCCTTTAGATCCTCAATTCTTCCTGTCAGTTCCGCCCCTTTATCCGTATCGGCAACCATCACCCGGCGTTTCATATTCTCAACAACTGATACCCTTGGTGTGCTCTCCTTTTCCGGATCAAAAGGCTTATGCTCAGCCAGAGCCAGGTGGTTGGAATTATAAATCAGTGTATATCCTGCTATTCCCGTCTTAGACTGATATGCCTTTGACAGCCCTCCGTCTATGAGAAACAGTCTGCCTCCCGCTTTCACCGGAGATTCCCCTTCTTTAATTTTAACCGGGACGTGACCATTTATAATATGGGCACTTTCTCCGGAAAGCCCGAATTCACTTAATATTTTCTCGCAGTATTCTTCCTTTATGCTTAAACGGTAATAAGGATTCATGGGTTCCATATGGGTCTGATGGTCTTCGATAAAATAATGTTCAAAGGTGGTCATCTTACCTTTTCCATATACCGGGGACTTGGCTCCGCACCATAAATACCACATAAAATCTCTGGCATCCCTGCTTTCCTGGGTGTGTTCCGGAAGAAAATAAGCATTCTGAATCTTATTATCAACATAATCCATAAGAGCTTTTCCGGAATAGGACGAGCCATCCATACAGATTTCTTCAAATGTACCATCTTCCCGCATGGGAATGCACCCATGATAGAGGAGATTGGAATTATAGCATTTGTACATGCTTCCATGAGAATAGAGGAAACGCACATGACGGTGAAGCAGTTCATTATGGAGAAATGAAAGCTGCAGCGTACGCAAAAGTTCCTCTTCCTCTTCGTTTAGTGTCAGCGGACTTGCAGGATCAATGGTGGGAAACGATGTATCTAGAAGAGGATATTCCTTTCCCTCTACTGTTACAGTTCCCTTATTGTAATCAATGGCTTTCAGTAAAACTCTGTCATTCATTTCATATTCCGGGTGACGCTTTATGATCTGCCCTTCCACTTTAAACTGAATTATGGCAATTGCCTTGTGCATCTTGGCTGCCAGTCCCGGATCCACAGCATCGTAAATATTTTCATCAAGAATCTGAGGCGAAAAACGCTCACAGGGGTCGTTGCGGTATACTCTGGCAGCAAACATGGAAAGCGGTCTTAGATTAATCCCATAACCATCCTCAAGAACATCAAAGCTGTTGTAGCTGATGGCAATTCTTAAAACGTTGCAGATACAGGCTAGATTGCCTGTGGCTGCGCCCATCCATGAAATATCATGGTTTCCCCACTGAATGTCCACATCGTGAAACTGCAAAAGCTCATTCATAATCATATCTGCTCTCGGTCCGCGGTCAAAAATATCTCCTATAATATGAAGACAGTCAATGGTTAAATTCTGAATCAGCTCACAAAGAGCTATAATAAATTTATCTCCAATCCGAATATCAATAATGGATCTGATGATTTCGCTGTAGTATACCCGTTTGTTGTCATCGTTATAATCAACATGAAGAAGTTCGTCTATGATGTATGCAAATTCCGGTGGCATCTTTTTTCTTACTTTGGATCTGGTGTATTTTGAAGATACAACCTTGCAGATCTGCACCAGACGGTAAATTGTCACTCTCAGCCAGTCATCATCTGCCTGCCCGCTAAGCTCCAGCTGATTCATCATGCGGTCGGGATAGTAAATCAGGTTTGCCAATTCCACTTCCTCTTTTTCGGGTAAGATATGACTGAACGTTTCAGAAATCTTTTCCCGAATCACACCGGAAGCACTCCTTAACAAATGAATAAAGGCCTCGTGTTCCCCATGTAAATCACTGAAAAAATACTCAGTTCCCTTGGGAAGTCCCTGAATTGCAGTCAGATTAATAATCTCACTGGAAGCCGCCCGTATGGTAGGATATTCCCTAGCCATAAGCTTTAAATAAGCCAAATCTTTCATAAATACGTTCTCCCTTTTTTGACACAGTTGCATTGCTTTGAATTTTATAGTATCATAAAAAACGTCAATTTTAAACCCCTTTCGCCTGTCAGCCGTCCATGACCGGCCAGGCTATGAACGTAAAACCGGGAACACCCCAGAAAAAGGAGATACATATGGAACAATTATATGTTTTCGGAACCGGCAATGCCGCTGCCACTAAATGCTATAATACCTGCTTTGCCTTAAAAAATGACGAAGAATATTTTATGATTGATGCAGGAGGCGGCAACGGAATCTTCTCTATATTAGATGACATGAATGTGGATCTGTCTCACATTCACCATATATTTGCAACTCATGAACACACCGATCATATTCTTGGTATTATCTGGATGGTACGCTTTATCGGAGCCAGAATTAAAGCGGGAAACTACGATGGAGATTTAAACATTTACAGCCATAAAAATCTGGTTTCCGTAATCGATACTCTCTGCCGACTTACTTTGCAGAAAAAATTTTATGATCTCATTGGTTCCAGAATTCATTTAATTTCGGTAGAAGACGGAGAAACCAGATCCATACTTGGATATGACATCACTTTTTTTGATATTCTTTCCACAAAAGCAGAGCAGTATGGATTTACCACAACTCTGGGTAACGGAAAACGCCTGTCCTTTTGCGGTGATGAGCCCTATAATCCCAAATGCCATGAATTTGTTGAAGGAACCAGCTGGCTGCTCCATGAAACTTTCTGCCTTTATAAGGACCGGGATGTATTTAAGCCCTACGAAAAGCATCACAGTACAGTCACCGATGCCTGTAAACTTGCAGAGGAATTAAAAGCAGAGCATTTGATTTTATGGCATACAGAGGATAAGAACTTAAAAAGCAGAAAAGAGCTCTATACCAGTGAAGGAAGTCCTTTCTTTTCCGGTGAACTTCTGATTCCGGAAGACAAAGAAATCATTAAACTATCCTGACAAAAAAAATCACTCGTCCCCGGCACTGCATATTATATAACAATAGAAAAAGCAAAGGAGTTTCTCATATGTTGTGCCCGGGCGGATTTACCCCTTACCGTGACGTCGACTGCAGAGACCTGGCTATTTTCTATGAGGCCACCAGGGAATTACGCGGCACTACCTACAAGCCATATCTGGTGGCAACACAGGAAGCCAGGGGAGTCAACTTCCGATTTATCTGCAACTCCACGATTATGACCAGACCTCCTCAGAATGCAATCACCATGGTTTGCATTTTTAAACCCTTTTGCAAAGAACATGATAAGGCCAGGGCGGTTGTGACGAGTATCTGTAAAATGGGATGCTACAATTGTTATTAAATATAAATCGGAACGGTTTTCACACCGTCCCGATTTTTTAATAATACCAATATTTTTAAAATGCCATACGGTAAATCTCTATCATATCTTCTCTTCCCAATTCACGGATTCCTGTCAGGGTTTTTTCTCCCTTTGAAGAGCATTTATCCGCCATAAGTAAGAAATCCTCCTGGGTAATACCGGAATTTAATTCCCCCAAAGAAACCGGCATATCAAGACTTTTAAAATATGCTTCCAGCCGATCGATTCCCTTTAATGCTGTATAAACAGGATTTTCAAAATCCATCTCCTGGTTAAATACCCTTACAGCCAGCTGGGCAAATCTCATTGGTGCATCCTTACATACGTATCTGGCCCAGGAACAAAACAGAGCAGATAAACCGGCACCGTGGGCGATATTAGGATATAGCCCGGACAGTTCGTGTTCCAGCTGATGCACCTGCATGAGATAATCTCTTCCAAGACCAGTCAGTCCGTCATGAGAAAGGCTTCCAGCCCACATGAGGGTGGCGCGAGCCTCATAGTCCACCAGATTTTTATCCGCCTTCTCTCCTGCTTCCATTACGGAGGTTAATAGTCCTTCGGCAATCCGGTCTGTAAGAGGAGTATCTTTCGTAGCTCCTCCCAGATACCGTTCCAGTGTATGCATCATAATATCCACCGTTCCACAGCCAGTCTGAAACTGATTCACAGTAAAGGTCAGCTCAGGATTTAGCACCGCAAACAATGGGCGGTGTGTGGGGCTGTTAAATCCTCTTTTTAGGCCTTCTTCTTCTTTGGTTATGACGCAGGACAAGCTGGTTTCGCTTCCGGAAGCAGACAGTGTCAGAATATTTCCATGAGGAAGAGCCTTGCCAGGAACGGCTTTTTTCATAAAATAATCCCACGGATCAATATCCGGATTTAATACTCCGTCAGCTATGCATTTCGCAGAATCAATCACACTGCCTCCCCCCACAGCAAGAATAAACTGGGCGTTTTCCTTTCTGCACAGGTTGATTCCTTCCATCGCCAGTCCAAGACCGGGATTTGGCCTTACTCCTCCAAGCAGTACGTATTCAATTCCATGACTCTTTAAGGAATCTTCCACCTGATCTAAAAGACCGCTTTCCTTTACACTTCCTCCGCCAAAATGAACCAGAATCTTTTTAAATCCATATCCGGCAATCAATTCTCCAATATTTTTATGAGTGTCACGGCCAAAAATCACCCTTGTTGGTACGCAATATTCAAAATTATTCATTTAGAAACCTCTCTTTCTCCATCAAATTCATTCTTAGCTGAAATTATAGCATGAACCCTTCTTTTTTCCAAGACTGACTCTCGTTCCACCTTTTCCGTCATAAATTCTATTCTTTTTGCATATCTTATATGGGAAAGCCAAAGAAAGCTGCTTTCCCTTTTCACATGCATCTAACATGGAACGACAAGGAGAATTCTTATGAACCCATTCAAAAAGAGTTTTACATCTTTCCCAGTGGTAAGGCATCATCTGATTATATACATAGAAGTAGTCATTCTTACGTTTCTTTTAGTCTCCCTCTTTTTTATTTCTCCCGGCGGCAGATTCTCTTTTCCAGTTGTAAACCAGGAAGGGAAGGCCAGCTCTTCGGAAGCAAAAAAATACGTTAAATGGGTGGATTTTAACGTAACTGCAAGAGCCATGCAGGAAGCCTTTCGTTATGATGTCAATACCTGCCAGTCCCAGGTTCATTTAAACTGGGTGGATTTACTTGCCTATCTGGGGGCCAGATATGGAGGAGACTTCTCCAGATATTCCAGCAAAGATTTAGATTCACTTGCCGAACAGCTTCTCTCTGGAAAAACCATGGAAGAACTGACCGGCAAAATGAAATACTATTCGTATTACCGGGAAGCCTATGGAGCCGTGTTAGACGGTTTGGTTGGGCAATATGAGATTCAGATCCCTTCCGCCAATGCACCGCTTTACGCCACGCCGGACTTATTGCCGGACGGTTCGGTTAACCCAGATAAAGTATGGGTGACAAAATACGGTTTGAAAGGATTTTCTCCCATTGCCAAAGGATTTCCCTATAACGATTTTGACGATTTCGGGACTGCAAGATCCTACGGATTCAAGCGCCAGCATCTGGGGCATGATATGATGGGGCAGGTTGGAACTCCGGTTATCGCTGTGGAAAGTGGCTATGTGGAAGCCATCGGCTGGAATCAATACGGCGGCTGGAGACTTGGCATTCGTAGCTTTGACGGAAAACGCTATTACTATTACGCTCATTTAAGAAAAAATTATCCCTATCATAAATCATTAAAACAAGGCAGTATTGTAAACGCCGGAGATGTCATCGGATATCTGGGCCGGACGGGATACAGCCGGACAGAAAACACCAATAACATTAATGAGCCTCACCTTCATTTCGGACTTCAGCTGATCTTTGATGAGTCCCAGAAAGACGGAAACAATGAGATCTGGGTAGATTGTTATGAACTGACCAAATTTTTATCTATGAACCGGTCTGAGACGGTAAAAAATCAGGAAACCAAGGAATACAGCCGGGTTTATAATATGAAAGATCCTGGCATTCCGGAGAATTTTGTGGCACCGCCGCCGCCTCTTGAAGAGGAACAATAAAAATGAAAGCAGCTTATTTACGGGACCTTAAAATCATTCCCGTAAGCAGGCTGCTTTTTATGGCAGATACATTTATTTTCAAGTTAAAAAATGGTATAATTAAGAGCAAATTACGGAGAAGGGGATTCATATGGAAAAGCAAATCAGCTATACAATTCAAAATGATACAGAGTACAGTTTTAAGAATCATGCAGATTTTTGTGTAGGAACCGGCAGAATGGGATTAACTTTGCAGCAGCAGTATCAGGAACAGTTAAAACTGGTGCAGGAGCAGATTGGTTTTCGCCACATCAGAGGACACGGAATCTTTTGTGATGATATGGCAATTTATCAGGAGTATACGGATGAGTCAGGTCACATCAGGGCAGAATATAACTTTACCTATTTAGATATGGTCATGGATGCCTATCAGAATCTTGGGATTAAGCCTTTTTTAGAGCTTGGATTTATGCCTCAGAAAATGGCTTCCGGCGATCAGACCGTGTTCTACTGGAAAGGAAATGTTACACCCCCAAAAAGCTATGAGGCGTGGTCAGATCTGATACAGGCAGTTCTTTTGCACCTTTTTGACCGCTACGGGAAAGAAGAGGTGGTGACCTGGCCGGTTGAGGTATGGAACGAGCCAAATCTTCCCGGATTCTGGAAAGGGGCTGACAAAGAAGAATATTTTACTTTGTTTCAGAAGACCTATTATGCTGTTAAAAAGACTGACAGCCGATTTCTGGTTGGAGGCCCGGCAATCTGCGGAGTTGACGACGTTCTCTGGCTGAAGCAATTCCTGGAGTTTTGCAGCGCACAGGAGTTAAAACCGGATTTTATCACGCGTCACCTTTACATGTGGGATAACCCGGAGCAATGCGGTCATTACAGCTACGGATCCCTAAGAGATCCCCAAACCGCCATGGAGGAGCTTAAGGTTTCCCGGGAAATTATAGACAGCTTTGAAGGGTTTCAGGGGCTTCCCATGCATATTACAGAATTTAACACTTCCTACAGCCCTGACAGTCCGATTCACGATACCACAGTCAATGCCGCTTATGTGGCATGGTTTTTATCTAAGATGGGTGATCTGTGTGAATCCTACTCTTACTGGACCTTTGGTGATATTTTTGAGGAAAAGGGAGTTCCATATACCCCATTCCATGGTGGATTCGGATTGGTTGCAAACGGTACAATACCAAAACCCACATTCTGGACCTTTGCATTCTTTAAAAAGCTTCAGGGCAAATGCATTCACCGTTCCGACGAACTGATTGTTATGGAACAAGAGGATGGAAGCTACTGCGCAGCCGCCTGGAATCTATGCCTTGGGCAAAGGGAATGCCTGCGCCTTTCTTTAACATTACCGGTGAATGAAGACGGAGAATATTGTCTGCTTACAAAGACAGTTGATGAAGTTCATGGAAATCCCAGAAAAATCTGGCATGATATGGGAGAACCTTCCTGGCCCTCAAAAGAAGAAACAAAGATACTAAAAGATAGTGCACAGCCGTTGATTCATACGGAATCAGTAAGTGCTTCCGCTTTGGCTATTTCCTTTTCTATTTCACTGCAGCCATGGGCAGTTATGTGGTTTCAGCTAAAGAAAACGAGACGAATCGGGGACCGGGGGTATGATTACTGCCGCGGAGAAAACCCCGCGGCAGGTGCCAAAAGCCAATAATATTTATCCTTTAACGCCACCGATTGTAAGACCTGTGACGAAATACCGTTGTAGAAACGGATAAAGGCAGACGATAGGCAGTATGGTAAGTATGGTGGCAGCAGAGCGGACCGAAGTGGGCGTTACAGCTGCCACCGCATTCTTCATGGATTCTACAGAATTACTTTGATTACTTACAGATGACAATAACTTCATCAGTTCATACTGCAGTGTGGTCAGATTGGCATTCATCCGATTATAGAGCATGGCATCAAACCAGGAATTCCAATGACCTACTGCACAGAATAAGGCAATGGTTGCATATACCGGTTTGCATAAAGGTGAGATGATTTTTGTAAATATAACCAGGTCTCCGGCTCCATCTAATTGAGCCGACTCTTCCAGACTATCAGGGATCCCTACCATATATGTCCGGATCACCAGCATATTAAAGGCTCCTACCATTCCGGGAATTATATAGACCAGAAAGCTGTTGGTAAGACCTAAGCCCTTATATAAAAGAAAGACAGGAATCATTCCACCGTTTACGTACATGGTAATAACCCAGAATAAGGATAGCTGTTTCTTAAAAAGAAACCGTTTCCGGCTTACAATATAAGCAAGAAGGGCATTGGCCGCCAGTGCTGTAATGGTGCCGATCACCGTCCTTGCAACACTTATATAAGCTCCTACCAGCAGATTCTTTTTATGAAGCACTGTAATATAATTTTGTAATGTCCATTTTCTGGGCCATAAATACAGCCCTCCCCTCAGAGCATCGGTTCCGTCATTAAAGGCCAGGACCAGTGTATTCCAAACCGGATAAAGGGTAATGATCACAAACAGAACCATGAATATGGTATTAAGGAAAACAAATATCTTATTACCCAATGAACTTTTCCTTTTATGTAACATTCTATGATTAGTCATATCTGCCCCCCTTAAAATAAGCGTTCTTCGCCGGCCCGCTTTGCCATCTCATTTGCAATTAATACAATGGTAATACTTACCACACTTTTAAATATTCCTGCTGCTGTACCCAGGGAATAATCTCCCTGACTGATACCCCATTTCAAAACATATATATCAATCGTCTGGGATACACTCTGCACAAGTCCATTTCCTAACAGATACTGGACTTCCAAACCGGCATTTAAAACATTTCCTGAATTTATCAAAAGAAGAATAATCATCGTAGGCTTAATACCAGGCAGGGTGATATATTTGATTCTGGCCCATCTTCCTGCTCCGTCAATGGCAGCCGCTTCATAGAGAGATGTATCTATGGCTGTGATGGAAGCCAGATAGATAATGGCATTCCAGCCAGTTTCCTTCCAGACATTGGCAAAAGCAACAATCCACCAGAAATACTTAGGATATGCAAAAAAATTCAGAGGTTCCTTTAACAGCTGGAAACGAACCAGAAGATCATTGACTATTCCCGTCCCAGACAGAGCATCGTGCAAAATGCCGGTAACAATAATCCAGGATAAAAAATGTGGAAGATACGAAATTGTCTGAACAACCTTTTTCCCCCCCTGTGACTTCACTTCATTTAAGAGAATCGCAAACACAATTGCGGTGACCATGGTAGTAACTAAATTAATAACTCCCATAGCCAGGGTATTTCTGATGACACGAATAAATCCATCATCAAGAAACAGCTGCCGGAATTTTGCAAGCCCTATAAATTTTGAGTAAAAAAAACCTTCCTTCGGCTTATAGTTTTCAAATGCCATGAGCCAGCCTGCAAGAGGAAGATAACAGAATATAAATCCATAAATCACATAGCCTGCAGACAACAGCAGGAGCACTTTCTGCTTTTTTATTTCTTTCCAATTGATACGTTCTTTTTTAACCTTTCCAATGGATGTCATGGTATCACTCCTTTGCTAAAAAACAGGCTGGTGCAGATATCTATGATTGCACCGCCTGTTTTCTACTATTTAATTTGCTGCCGCTTCTTCTGCAATTTTAATTCTCCTGTCTACCTCCGGCTGTACTTCATCAAGAAATGCCTGTGGATTGCAGGTTTCATAAGCAGTTAAATATTCTTCCCAGCCAGCTTCAAAATCAGGCGCCATGACAACCTTTGGTAAATACTCATGTTTTAATTCTCTCATCTTAATCCATGCGGTTCCGCCGGGTGTTGCCGTAGTCATGGTTCCAACAAACGTATAAATCGGATACCAGGGTCCAGGAATTTCATTTTCTCCTACCATATCTACATAAGTTTTGCAGCCATATGCCTGAAGGCATTCCTGTACATTCTTCGGAAGACTATCCAGGAACTCATTGGGCTGCAGTTCCGGTTTTGCTGCATTGATTCCATCCTGGCTCATTCCGCCCCAGACCGGGAAATAGGAATAAGGACATAAATGAGAGGCTTTGTATGCGGTATTGGTAACTTTCATACGAATCTCAGGTGTCCGGTAGAATAAACCATCCTGATCCACCAGGTAATCCACATCCTTTTCTCCCCAGTTTCTGAGAGTGATCGCTTCTTCACTTAACAGATCATCTACGAATTTTAAAGCTCCTCTGACATCTTTACAGCTTACGCTAATTGACAGACCGGAACCTACGTTTAACGTATCCCCGGAGGTATGCCATCTGTTTTTTACTCCCTTGTCAATGGTAATCGGAAGGGGTACGTAATTACAGCCCTGATCCTCCAGCCCCTGCTGCTTGATTGCATCATTAACGTGCCCATAAAAATCCCACCACTGGTCAATCATTCCAAGTACTCGGCCTGTGGAAAGCTTTGCAATATATTCATCATAGATCTGAGTAAAGGATTCCGGATCAACGATTCCCTTTTTAAATTCTTCATTCAGCTTCTGGAAATAACGTTTTGCCGTA
Organism: Paenibacillaceae bacterium; assembly: GCA_015057775.1. Classification (GTDB taxonomy): domain Bacteria; phylum Bacillota; class Clostridia; order Lachnospirales; family Lachnospiraceae; genus Lacrimispora. Next base: position 17,724 of record SVDT01000062.1, read on the forward strand.
GGAGTCGTATTGTAATCAATTACTTTCTTTGTCTCAGGATCTACAATACAGCTTCCATCATTGGCATATCCGTCCAGGAACAACGGAGCATTCTCAAGGCAGAAATATCTCCAGTCATCACATAATATCGTATAAGGAATGTTCTTTGTTCCATCCTCCATGGTGGGGTTGGCTTCCTGATAACGCTCAATTAAGTCAAAATATTCGTCCATAGTGGTGATCTTTGGATATCCTGCCCATTTTAGTACACGGGTCTGAATCCAGAAAGCCTCATCGTTGTGAGTAGTCTGCATATCCTTTTCATAGCTGTTGTTAAACTGAGGAATCCAGTAGATATGGCCATCAGCCTGACGCAGCTGTTCCCATTCCAGCTTGGTAAAGAAATTCTTGATATTGGGATAATCATCAATATAATCATCAAGTGCGACCAGTGCTCCTGCATCATAAAGCTGGATGGTTCCGTCACTGCCGCATATAAAATCGGGATATTCTCCTCCTGCTATTAAGGTTCCCACAGCTTCTTCTGCTGTCTGTCCGGTTAGCCAGGTTTCCTTCACTTTGGCTCCTGTAATCTCTGCAATGTGCTGTTGAATTTCATTGTCATCATTGATTTCATCTCCCGGTACAGCAAAGAAAGCGGTGAATTCTTTAATACCCCCGTTCGCCTCTTTGGCTGTACTGCTTCCGGTAGCTGCTGTCCCCTTAGAGCAGCCAGTCAGAGTTTGCAACATCATGGCACCGATCACAAGAAGAGCTGTAAACTGTTTTTTTCTCAACGTCATATCCTCCCTTTTGTTTTATATTAATAGTTTACTTCAAAGCTGTGTTTTCACAACTGGAGAAAGCTAATAAAAATACAGGGTAAATTATAGAAGCAGTATCCATAATCTGCCCTATTTCTCACTATTTTCCCCTCCCTTTCTAAACTTTGACGGTGTACAGCCCTTAAGGGAAATAAAACGGTTCACAAAGTAATCCAGGTCCCGGTACCCAACCTCCTCCGCAATCTGGTATATTTTAAGATCGGTTCTTAACAGCCTGACTGCTGCCTGCTCAATACGGCAGTTATTTAAATAATCCTTAAAGGACATTCCGTACTTTTTCCGGAACAGCTGACCTAAATAGGCGCTGTTTAAATAATATTTATTGCTGTATTCTCTTAATGAAAGATTTTTTGCGTAATTTTTCCTGATATCCTTCTCCACCTCATGAAGAATATCCTTTGATACATGCTTTCGCAGCTGTTCCAAGTAGGCCGCATACTCACAGGATAACCGGATTAAATGCTCTTTTCCGCCTCTTAGCATATCTCCTTCAAAGACATTTTCACTGATATAGAGCATGATTTCTTCCTGATTTACATATCCGTCCTGCTCGGATGCCAGATGGATCAGCTGGAATAAAAGATAGTTAATATTCAAATTAACCGTGTCCATGGCAAATCTTAAATGATTCATTTCTTCATACAGCC
>SVDT01000063.1 GCA_015057775.1 Paenibacillaceae bacterium
ATCGGCATCAATGTCATAAACCGTCTTTCCGCCTTCACTTCTTGGAAGTCCGGCATTGGGGTTTACAATAACAGGAAGAGAAGCCACCTTCATGATATCTTTCAGAATGCCTTTCATCTGAACAGGACCAAGACCGCAGTTAATTCCCAGGGCATCCACTCCCAGCCCTTCTAAAAGAGCAACCGTAGACTCCACATTTCCCCCGGTTAAAAGCTTTCCCTTGTCATCAAAAATCATTGTCACAAAAACTGGCAGGCTGCTGTTTTCTTTTGCAGCCAGAACCGCTGCTTTTGCTTCATAGCTGTCGCTCATGGTTTCAATGAGAATAAGGTCTGCCCCTTCCCGTTCACCAATTCTTACCACCTGGGAAAACAGCTCATAGGCATCTTCAAAATCAAGATCTCCAAGAGGCTTTAGAAGTTTGCCTGTAGGACCGATATCAAGGGCTATTGCACCTTTTGACCTTCCAGGGGTATATGCGGCAGTATCCACTGCCTCTCTGGCATTCTTCATGGCAGCAGTCACAATCTGCTCTAAATCAAATTCCTTGTCCTTATTATATTTTAAACCATTCGCACCAAAGGTATTGGTTTTAATCATATCCGCACCGGCTTCCAGATATTCTCTGTGAAGCTTTACGATTAAATCAGAATGGGTTACATTCCAGGTTTCCGGCAGTTCACCGGGTTTTAAGCCATTGGCCTGTAAAAGGCTGCCCATGCCGCCGTCAAAAAGTAGGATTCTTTCTTTCAATTTCTCTAAAATCGCAGTCATACATTCCTCCATCTCCACTCAGTTTCTATCTTATCTCCGGTATGCACAGTCCTTTTTCCCACAGGATTCACACCCTTTTATCTCACAACGGTAAGGCTTCTTACTGACTCCCATCACTGCCGTCACGGATTTGGAAGGAGTCATTAAAAGGCTTTCTGTAAGCATAATGCCAATCCGCTTGGGTGTTTCCAACACTGTTGTTATATCTTTTTGACATTCCAGTGAAAAATCACCGTAGCCAGGACTGAATCTTGGTCTTAAATAAAAGCCCTTGTCCTCATATTCCTGTTTCAGTTTGCGGTTTTCCTGGTCGCAGTATTCTTCAATCACTGCCGCAGCCGCCGCCTGCATAATCACAGCCCTGCTCATCTGCAGTCTGGTGTATTTATGAAGCAGCACATCCACTCCGGTTCCCAGCGTGGCCGCAAATAATATAACTTCCTCACAATCCGCCAGATTTTTACTCAGATACCGGCTTTTTGTCCGAAAGACCGTAAAATCAATCTCATTCTCAGGAAGAAGTGTTAACGGAAATGCCCTGTATATACATTTGGGTGATGCTGCAGCCAGAAGTTCTTCCAATACTTCCTCGACCAAAGCGCTGATCTGCTCATCACTTTCTTTATTTCCATATCCTAAATATCTAAGAATCTCCTTCCGGCTGATCTCCATCCTTATCCCTCCGATTTTTCCTGATAAAACAGGTCCGCTCTTTTACAGAAACGGACCTGCTGCTTTACGGATTACAGTATCTGAGAAAGATTTTCCTTGATCTTTAAGGCCACATCAGGCTTATTCATAGAATAAACATGAATGGCATTGACACCGTTTGCAATTAAATCAATGATCTGCTCCGTTGCATAGGCTATTCCTGCCTGCTTCATGGCTGCCGGATCTTCCCCAAACCGGTCAACGATCGCTTTAAACCGGGTGGGCAGATAGGTTCCGGACAACTGGCAGCTGCGTATGATCTGCCTTACATTGGTTACAGGCATAATCCCTGCAACAACCGGGACTGTAATTCCCTTTTCCCGTATCCGGTATAAGTAATTATATAAGATGTTATTATCGAAAAACATCTGGGTGGTTACAAAATCGCATCCTGCTTCCACCTTCTGCTTTAAGTAATCCATATCAATGGTTTTGTTAGCTGATTCCACATGGCCTTCCGGATAACAGGCAGCTCCGATGCAGAAATCACCGGTTTCCTTAATCTCCCGAATCAGCTCTGATGCATAGTTGTATTCCCGCTTATCCGGGGCATCTGCCGGGATATCACCTCTTAATGCCAGCACATTCTCTATCCCTGCTTCCTTTAGCTCCCCTAACACCTGACGCACCTTTTCTTTCGTTGAAGATACACAGGTCAGATGGGCCAAGGCCGTAACATGATATTCATGATGGAGGGCAGAAGCGATGTCTACGGTATACTTACTGGTTCCTCCGCCGGCGCCGTATGTGACGCTCATAAAGGCAGGCTTTAATTTTGCTATCTCAGCAGCCGCCTTCTCAACAGAATCATACTTATCCTCTGTCTTAGGCGGAAACACTTCAAAAGATAAGGTCGGCTTTCCCTGGCTCAATATATCTGTAATCTTCATTCTGTCAATCTCCTATCCTCTGCTTCTTTTTATTTTAACACTTTACCATAAAAAACTTTTTATCGCAACAGAGTATTCCAAATTTTACTGACCGGTAAATATCCTGGCAAGGGGAGAGCCTCCCGGAAGGATTAAAGTATTCCCATTTCCTGCAAGAGATGTCTTAGCTGCTTCCAACGACCGTACAAAGGAATAGAAATCTGATCTTTGAGGATCATGATAAGCCTCCGCCATAATTCTCATATATTCTCCTTCTCCCTCTGATGTGATTGATGCCGCCTTTGCCTGAGCATCAGAAATACTGATTGCTATTTCACGATCTGTTGTATTTTGTATCTTTTTCGCCTCTGCCTGGCCTTCTGCTGTAAATGTGGCAGCTATTTTGGCACGCTCCGAAATCATTCTTTCATACACGGCTGTTTTATTATCTGCCGGAAGATCCAGGCGCTTTGTTTCCACTGCCAGAAGTCGGATTCCATACTGGCCCATGTTTTCTCCTACATTATCCATAATCGCCTGAGAAAGCTCCCCATCACGACTGCTTATTACTTCATTCTGGGCCATACTGCTGATTACATTCTTCACTGAGTTATAAACCACCGTATCAATTCTGCTCTCTGCACCAGTAAGGGAAGAATTCAGTGACTGGGCAAATTTCAGTGGATCTTCAATCCGCCAGAGCACGTAGCTGTCACTGAGCATGGTTTTTTTATCCATTGTAATCACATCGGAAGCTGCAAGATCATAAATTAAGATCTGCTTTGGCAGGGTATCTGCTGTCTGGATCAATGGTATCTTGTAAGAGATACCTGGAGAATCAATGACTCTTTCCACTCTTCCAAACTGTCTGATCAGCTTAAATTCATTTTCCTTTGTTACCACTACCCCTCCGGAAAGCACCGTTACGGCAACTGCCGCAATCACAATTCCTATGGCTGTTTTTATCTTCTTCATTGCTGATTCTCCTTCTTTTCACTGGCCGCTCCTCCGGTAAAGCTGTCAAGGGGGAGGATGGTACTGGTCTGGTCCGTACCGTCAATAATCACTTTCATGTTTGGAAGCACATCTTCCATTGTTTCATAAAACATTCTTTTTTTGGTCACTTCCGGGTTTTTCACATATTCCTCGTACATGGCGTTGAACTTCGCCACCTCTGCACTGGCCGCATTAATCCTTTTTGCCTTGGCAGACTCTGCTTCCTGAAGAATCTGATCTGTCTGGGCGGTTGCCTCCGGAAGCTTTTCATTGCGGTACTTATTTGCATTGTTGATCGCTGTCTCTTTTCCCTGTTTGGCTGTCTCCACTGCCTTAAAGGCTTCCATTACCTCCTTTGTCGGCGGTTCTGAATCCTGTATGGTGACATTGATCACCGTAAGCCCTACATTGTGTTCTGCCAGCTTTGACGTGATCATTTCCTTAACTTTTGACTGAATCTCATTTTTTCCATTGGTCAGCACAGAATCCACATCGTAACTGCCGATGACTGTTCGGATGCTGCTTCTTGATACATTCTGCAAAATAATCAGGGGATCCTTAGAAGCATAGATTGCCTTTACCGGATCTGTAACTTTATACTCCACAAAAAAATCAACGTTTACAAAATTATAATCCTTTGTAATCATCAGGGAATCCTCTTCCTTGCTCTCATTGTCACTGGGATCGTAGCCGACGGCAAATCCCTGTATGGTGGTATTCACCTTATTCACATTCTGAACAAATGGGATCTTAAAATGCAGTCCCGGTTCTGCAACCGTTCTTGGAATCCCTAACGTGGTCACTACCGCCTGCTCCTGCTCCTGCACATTATACACAGAGCCAAATGCAATTACAGGAACCGCAACAGCAAGTAAAACCGCTATTCCGGATTTCTTTATCACTTTCCGGATCTTTCTTAACTGCTCCGTTCCTTTTGGGTTAACTGTTTCCATCCTTTATTTCCTCTCTTTCTTTTTGGGGGGTCTCTCGCAAAAAAGAATATAAAAAAAGACCTTTGCCGGTACCTGACGGTATCAGTAAAAGTCTTGACATTTCATAAGAATGCGGATAAATCTCTTTATCGTTCTGACGCACACTTATCCAGCCTTTCGGTGGAAGCTACTCCCTTTTGCGATTGGGATTATTATATCAGAATGATTATTTTCTGTCAATAGCAGGTTTTAGTGGTTAAGTTTCCTGATTTATTACAGTCTCAGGATTGTTAAAGGATACATAAACCTGTATCCTGTCTTCATAGATATAGATGTTTACATCAAAGATACCTTCCAGGATGTAGGCTCCTTCCCGCTGGTTAATCCTTGCCTGTGCCTGTTCTATAATCGAGTCAGCGCTGCTCTGGTCTGCCTCAACCATACACCCTGCTTCTGTATCCAGTAAGAACTGTTTCAGAAATGCCAGAGTCGCTTCCTGATCCTCCAGATAGGAAACATACCGGTGGAGTTCCCCCGTAACCGTATCATAATTAATATCCACGTACTCATACGAATCCACATCAGTACCAGCTTCTTTCGCTGCTTTAGGAATCATATAAACGCTTTCCACAGTCTCATAAAAAGTCAGCGGATCGCCGTCCTGTTTAAACTCATAATTATCCCCATAAGACTCCTGGGAAATGATAGTATAGCCATACTCCTCTTTTTCCATAAACTGGATCAAAGACCTGGAAATTTCTCTTCCGTCCGTATCAAAGTGATCGAATCCGCTGCAATGCTCTCCTGCGGCCATTACCTCCGATTCATTTAAATCCCGATATCCATAGTCATCATATCCCACTGCTGTGTCAAACTTGCTTTCCAAAGAGGTGGCATTCACAGCACAGCTGATTATCACACTGGCCAGAGTCGTGATCACAATAAACAGAATCACAACAAACAGCAGTACATTGGATTTTCCCTTCCCAGGCGATGGGGTATGGACAGTCGGTTGATTTACCGGCGCTGTGGAGGCAGACGGCTGACCTACCGGCATAGCTGTCTGGCTTCTCTTCTCATTTAATATATAGTCTGCATTCCAGTAAACAGGCTTTTTAACAACACGCCTGCATCTGGGACAGTAATTGATCTCATTTACCGGCAGATCACAAACCGGACAAATCTTTCTCATCATCTTTTGTTTCCCCCTAATTTAACCCAGAACCAAATGAGCCACTGCGATCTCGTCATCCTCTCTGAAACCCTGTGCGCAAACCTGGATGTCATAAACGTATTTTTCATCCAAACCTGTTAATTCAGCGATTTTCTCGATGCTCATTCCATCTTTTGCCAGTGCCAGAACCTGATGCACATCTTCAATGGTCTTTTTAAGTAGTTCGTCAGACTGGGGGGAAATATTAAGTGAATTACCATCTAAATCCGGTTCTGTAATGAAATCTTCCAAAGAAAGCTTTTTCTCACTGTCCTGTTCCGTATAATAATCTTCTGATAATTCCCAGTCTTTTTCCTCTTTTAACATAAGGCGCTCCTTTCAAAAAGAGGCAGGTTCATGAGAACCTGCCAGTTATGTATCTATTATCTTTTATTTCTTAAAAAGTCAGGAATATTGATCTGTACTTCTTTGTTCACAGTCGGACGGTAAGGCTGTCCATTCCCCTGTGGTGCAGTCTGGGGAGTTCCCTGTCCGTAATTAGGCTGCTTATTATAATTTGGATTGTTATAATTGGGATTGCTGTAATTTCCGGCATTCTGGTTATTGGGATAAGGCTGTCCGGAATAGTTATTGGCATTGTTATAATTCTGGTTAAAGTTCTGATTGTATGCAGGATTTGCTGCAGTTGTAGCTGCTGCTTCCTGACTTGCTGCCTGTGGTGCTGCTTTGGGCTGCTTATAGTTTGGATTGGAGAAGTTGGTCATAACCTTGGCTACCGGAGTTTCATGCTGCATATCAAGTCCGGTTGCAATTACTGTAATGCTTGCTTCATCCTGTGCATTCTCATCATACATGGCACCAAAGATAATATTGGCATCATCTCCTGCCATCTCCTGAACATAGCTTGCTGCCTCATTGGCTTCAATCAGGCTGATGTCTCCGGAAATATTAATGATTACATGAGTTGCTCCTTCAATGGTTGTCTCAAGAAGCGGACTGGAAACTGCCTGTTTCACTGCTTCTAAAGCCTTCTCATCGCCCTTTGCATGACCGATACCAATATGAGCAATTCCTTTGTCAGTCATAACAGTCTGAACATCAGCAAAATCCAGGTTAATCAGTCCTGGTACATTAATTAAATCCGTAATACCCTGAACTGCCTGCTGAAGTACTTCATCTGCTTTCTTTAAAGCATCAGGCATGGTGGTACGCCTGTCTACAATTTCAAGAAGACGGTCGTTAGGGATTACAATCAGTGTATCAACACTTTCTTTTAAACGTTCAATACCGTTCACTGCATTGGACATACGTGTTTTGGCTTCAAAACGGAATGGCTTTGTAACAACACCAACAGTTAAGATTCCCATATCTTTCGCAATCTTAGCCACAACAGGAGCTGCACCAGTTCCTGTTCCGCCTCCCATACCGCATGTAACGAATACCATATCGGCACCCTTCATGACCTGAGCCAGCTCGTCCGCATTCTCTTCCGCTGCCTTTTCGCCAATTTCAGGTTTCGCACCTGCACCAAGTCCCTTGGTCAGTTTCTCACCGATCTGCATAGCTGTAGGGGCCTTGCAAAACTGCAATGCCTGCTTGTCCGTATTGATTCCAAAAAATTCCACACCAGCTATATTCTCATCAATCATGCGGTTCACTGCATTGTTTCCGGCACCGCCTACACCGATTACCAGAATTCTAGCAGCGTTATCCGCCTCATTTATTTTAATCTCTAACAAGATTATATCCTCCTTTAACCATATACAGCTTACTGTATAAACCTATTTAATATAATATTTTATTTTGTAAAAAATATCAACCATTTTTTTAACAAAATTCCAGACAAATTATGTAAATTCACTTATCCTTCACAAACCGATAAGAAGTGACAGTTTCCGCCTCGTCATATGTATCCAGATACAGAGTGCCAGCCAGACCGCCTAAAACCGGAAGCTGATCATTCAGTTCTGAGATCTTTCCGTTCATCTGGTCATTGCTACCAAGGTACACCCTGATGGTTCCCATAACAAGAGTTGCATTGCCGCTGGAATCATAACGGATCTCATCCACTGGGATTTTATGGGTTGATAAAAGCTGGGTTAGTGTTAAGATCTGGCCAAATACTTTGGGATCCTCCACGGGGAGGGGCTGGTGCAGAGCGATGTGCCCATACTTAAGCCCCGTAATCCATGGAATTCCTGTCAGTTTTCCGCTGGAACTTTCCACAATAATCCCGTCTTTATCAAAGTACATATAGCTGCCCATATAGGAAACATAACCAACCACGGATTTTTCATATACAATCACTTCTATACTGACCGGGCTTAAGAATACGATTTTGTAGTCTTCCACGAAAGGGATCTGTTCGTGTTCCCGAAAACGATCCTTATAAAAACAGGTAATCGCATTCCTATCCCAGCCATCTTTAAATAATAAGTCTATGATCTGATCTGAAGTATATTTCTTGTTGCCGGTTACAGTAATGTTTCTGATCTGCAGTGACAAAAAAGCTGCCGACCCGGCCAGAAGGAATACTGCTATGATTGCAACGATCACTTTTCTTCTGCTTTTTTTGAAGTTTCTCATTCCTTACCTCTGATTGCAGCTCCAAGACTGCTTAAATCCCGGCAAATGTCCTCATACCCCCGTTCGATATGGTGGCATTCAGAAATCTCCGTCACGCCTTCGCCTGCAAGCCCGGCTACCACAAGGGCAGCTCCGCCTCTTAGATCAGGAGCAGTTACACAGTTTCCTTTAAGAGGATACAGCCCGTGTACAATGGCCCGTTTGCCCTCTATAACGATATCTGCCCCCAGTTTCTTAAGCTCATTTGCTGCGCCGAACCTGCCTTCAAAAATCGTTTCCTCCACTCTGCCCCAGCCGGATCCCGATGCCATCACTGCCATCACCTGAGATTGAAGATCGGTTGGAAAACCCGGGTAAGGTTCGGTTACAACATTCACACAGTCAGGACGGCCTCTCATGGAAACCTCCAGCTGATTTTTATAAAGCTTTAATTCAGCTCCCATCCGTTCCGCCAGAGAGAGAGCTGCAGTCAGATGACCCGGACGGATTCCATCCAGAAGTACATTTCCTTCCGCTGCCATCACTGCCGTTAAATAAGTACCTGCCACTATCCGGTCTCCTGCGACAATAAATTCAGAATCGTGTAGACCTGTCACTCCGGTCACAGCAAGCCTGGAGGTTCCAGCCCCATGAATAATTGCTCCCATGTTGTTTAGGAATTCACAAAGAGAAGTGATCTCCGGTTCTTTTGCTGCTCCATGTATGACAGTGATTCCTTTCGCATAAACAGCTGCCATCAGGGCATTCTCCGTAGCTCCCACACTGGGAAACGGAAAGTAAATATCGGCGCCCACAAGTGTCTTCGCAGATGCACACAGTTTCTCATCCTTTTCCTCTATCACTGCGCCAAGGGTGCGGAATGCAGCCAGATGCAGGTCGATGGGTCTCTGCCCGATGGAGCAGCCTCCAGGAAAGCTGGTAACTGCATCACCAAGCCTCCCTAACAGGGGACCTGATAATATAATAGAAGAACGCATGCTCTTTATATACTCTTCCGGAATCTCTGCACATTTGATGTCAGAAGCATCAATGGTCAGCGTATGTCCGTCAAGACTGTAAATACACCCGATACGCTCAAGTATCCCCAGCATACAGAACACATCCTGTATCCTGGGGACATTATGAATCACTGTAGTACCTTTATGGAGAACCGCCGCTGCCATAATCGGCAGAACAGCATTTTTGGAACCCTGAATTTTTATCTCACCTTTTAAGGATCGTAACCCCTGGACCTGTATGACTGACAAACCGGTACCTCCCATGGTTTCTTATATACTATCCTATGTTATAAGTGAGAGAATGGTTTCATATCCAGCTATTTTTCCAGTTTAATCTGATTGGAAACACTTAAAACCATGCCCATTTCAGCCATAAGAAACAGGACCGAGGTTCCCCCGTAACTGATAAAGGGCAGTGTGATTCCGGTATTAGGTATGGTATTGGTTACAACGGCGATGTTTAGGATAACCTGTATGGCTATGTGTCCCATAACGCCTACCACTAAAAGTGCGCCGAACAGATCCGGTGCATTGTCTGCAATCAGCATGAAACGGTATATCATGAAAAGAAAAATAAGTATTACGGATACCGCCCCAAAAAGTCCAAGTTCCTCACAGATTATGGAAAAAATCATATCATTTTGTGCCTCAGGCACAAATCCCATCTTCTGTATGCTCTCTCCCAGGCCTCTTCCTACCAGGCCCCCGGAGCCGATGGCATAAAGTCCCTGTAACACCTGATACCCTCCCGTAGAAGGATAAGCCTCCGGTTCCAGCCAGACAAGGATTCTTCCCAGCTGATAATCATGGAGAATGTTTAACTTCTCAAGAACCGTGGCAATGGGGCCGGCAAACGCCAAAAGCCCTACTCCTGCAAAACCGCAGGCAAAAAACGGCCATTTCTTTTTACACGCCACAAACAGCATGACAAACGCAATTCCCACAATGATGATACCGGAGCTTAAGTTGTTTGCAGCAACAATTCCCGCAATAGGAATGGTTGTTACAACGATCAGCGCCACACCATTTTTCGTGTTGATGTTTTTGCCCATCTGTACAATCATAACAGCCAGCATAACAATAAGAGCTATTTTTACAAACTCCGTAGGCTGAAACGTCAGGCTTCCTACTCCCAGCCATCTTCGCTTTCCGTTAAACTTTTTACCAAACAGAGAGACGGCGATCATCAAAATATAAGAAAGCACGTAGGCAAACACCGCAAATTTCCCATACCAGTGGTAATCCATCTTCGAAATAATGATCATCAGGATAAATCCGCCCAAAGCGATCTTTGCCTGCTTCATCATAAAAAATGAGGCATTGCCAAACTTTAACTGAGCGGCATAAGAGCTGGAGCTGTATATCATAATCAAGCCGAAAACAGACAGAAATATAACCGTGAACAGCAGACTGTAGTCATAAAAACGGCGCGGCCTGTTTTTTTTCACTACTGGCCTTTTTTCCGCCATACCATTCCTCCTCGCCATTTAAATTCCAATGCCCATTCAGCTTAAAGGCTGCGGACACATTCTTTAAAAATCTCTCCCCGCTCTTCGTAACAGCGAAACATTCCCCAGCTTGCGCATGCAGGTGAGAGCAGTACGTAATCTCCTTTGTTTGCATAGGAGGCACAGACCTTTACTGCTTCCTGCATATCCTCCGCATACATCACATTGGTAAAGCCATGTCTTGCCGCGCATTCCGCGATTTTCTCCCTGGTCTGGCCAAGAAGCACCATATGTTTCACTTTTCCGTCAAAAGATTCAATCCACTCATCGTATTCGGAATTTTTGTCATATCCGCCTGCGATTAAAATGGTGGGTCCGGGCATGGCTTTCACTGCCTGGATTGCCGCATCGGGATTGGTCCCCTTGGAGTCATTGTAATACTTCACTCCTGCTTTCTCAGCAACAAACTCAATTCTGTGTTCCACTGCCTGAAACTCACAGACAGCCTTTTTAATTACTTCCATGGGAACATTCAGTTCGGATGCTATGGCAATGGCTGCCATTACATTCTCATGGTTATGGCGCCCCAGAAGATTTAATTCGTTAATGTTTACAATTTCTTCCCGATTTCCCCTGTGATTGCGTATAATCACATCTCCATCAATACAATAACCCTCATCAAGAGAATTCCTGCTGCTGAAATAAATTGCACGGGGTTTCATGGACTCTCCGAACTCCCGTAACACAAGGTCATCATAGTTTAAAACACAGCAATCCTTTTCTGTCTGGTTTACGGTGATGCTTTCTTTCACTTTTATGTAGCATTCCATGGTTTTATGACGGTTTAAATGATCCGGCGTTATGTTTAAAATCGCGCTGACATTCGGATGGAAATCAGTAATGGTTTCTAACTGAAAGCTGCTGACCTCTGCTACCGTAACGGAATCTTCCGTAGTATTCAGTGCCTCCTGGGTGTAAGGAATTCCAATATTTCCCACCACATAGACATGCTCATAAAATGCTTTCATGATCTCGCCTGTCAGTGCCGTTGTAGTGGTCTTTCCATTGGTTCCCGTAATAGCAGCCAGTTTCCCTTTTGCATGATGATATGCCAGCTGTATCTCACTCCAGACAGGAATATTCTCTTCCTTTAAAACTGATACAAACGGTGCATCAAGTCCGATGCCCGGACTGATTACACAAATTGAAATATCTTTTAAATCCTCTTTTTTCAGTTCTCCAAGAATTACGGAGATTTTATCTGTTTCACCAAACTGACTTAACAGCTCATCCTTTTTTAAAGCATCATTGCTGTCATATAAAACAGCTTCATCGCCGGTTTTTAAAATCATCCTGGAGGCGGCGATCCCACTTTTTCCACTTCCTGCAACTAAAATTTTCTGACTCATATGGTTTCTCTCCTATAATCCAAGATATGCCAGCAGGCAAAGAACTGCTGTAATTATGGCAAATACAGCAACCACCCTTGTTTCAGACCATCCGCAAAGCTCGAAATGATGGTGGATGGGAGCCATTTTGAAAAATCGTTTTCCGCCTGTTCTTTTAAAATATGTCACCTGAATAATGACTGATAATACTTCAAGCAGATAGATAAATCCGATGATCGCGATAAAAATCGGCATCTGCATCATAAACGCGCTGGAGGCCACAAAGCCTCCCAACCCCAGTGAACCAGTATCCCCCATAAATACCCGGGCAGGGTAAACATTAAAAAGGAGAAATCCTAAAAGGCTTCCCACTACCGCTCCGGTAATGGGACTGATTCCGGTTCTTTCCCCTATTGCTACTACTGTTAAAAATGTTGCGACCAGTATGGTAACACTGGTACACAAACCATCAAGACCATCTGTAAAATTAACACCATTGTCTGTTCCAATTACAATGAAAAAGACTGCCGGTACAAATAAGATGCCAAAATTTAAATAAATGCCATTCTTAAATCCACCTGTAAATGGAACCAGCATTTCAGTTCCCACATCTTTGGAATGAAGCAGATAGAAAGCAAAAATTCCTGTGATAACCAGCTGACCTGCCATCTTCTGTACAGGGGTTAATCCTTCTGATCGTTTCATTACGATTTTAATGTAATCATCAAGAAAGCCTACGATACCAAATCCCACCGTCACAAACAGTACCGGGATAATCTTCGGATAATCTTTTACGTAAAACAGAGACGTAATGATAATACTGGTTAGAATAATCAGTCCGCCCATGGTGGGAGTTCCCTGTTTTTTCAAATGGCTTTCCGGCCCTTCCTTGCGGACCTCCTGACCAAATTTTAATTTGTGCAGAAACGGAATTACTATGGGACACAGCATTGCGCTGATGGCGAAAGCTATGATGATTGCCAAAATCGTTTCGTTAATCATGTCACACCTCAATCATTTATGTATTTGTATATCAAAAGTACACAGTTAGTAGTATACGTCTTTTTGCCTGAATAATCAACCACTGATTCGAAACGTAGAAACAGTTTTTTCCTCTTCTGGCTCTATTCCCAGATAAGGAAAAATGTTCTTAAAAATATCAGCAATCACTGGTGCGGCAATGGTTCCGCCATAGTAAATGCCCTGTGGTTCATCAATGGTGATAAGGGCAATTACTTTTGGATTATCCGCGGGAGCGAATCCGATAAAGGATGAAATATACTTCTTTAAACTTCTTGGAAGTTTTTCAGAGGTTGCAGTTTTTCCTCCGATCCGGTATCCTTCTATCTTTGCTTTTTTCCCGCTTCCCTCGCTAACAACCTGCTCTAAAATATAGCGCATGGTTTCACTGGTTTCTTTTGATACAATCCCCTCCTTAACCGGGTAGTTAAACGTATGCACGGATTTTCCGTCCGAACTTACTGTACTCACGCCAAAATGAGGAGTAATGCGGTTTCCTCCGTTTACAAGAGAGGAAGCCGTTGTAATTAACTGCATGGGGGTGATCTGAAATGACTGTCCAAAGGATACGGTTGCCAGTTCTACCAGTCCCATATCTTCTTTTTTATGCATGATCGTGGAGGCCTCGCCAGGCAGATCAATTCCGGTTTTTCCTTTCAGGCCAAACTGTTCAAAATACTTGTAGTAATTATCCACACCAAGCCTCTGCCCCACATCAATGAGTACAGGGTTGCAGGAATTCATCATGCCCTGAAGGAAGGTTTCTGATCCATGACCGCCCACTTTATGGCATCTGATTTTTCTGTCCTCTACTACCCGGAATCCGGGACAGGAAAACTGATCCGTAAGCTTTACGACTCCAGCCTCCAGTCCGGCCGCAGCTGTTACAATCTTAAAAGTAGATCCTGGCTCGTAAGTGTCGTTGATGCAGGGATTTCTCCACATCTTATTTAACAGATCCTGCTTTTCTTTCTCATTTGTAGGAACTGCTGTTGTAGTATTTAGTGTAAAGGGATCATTTAAATTAAATTCTGGTGCATTCACCATTGCCATAATTTCCCCGTTTTGAGGATTCATTATAATGATGGATACTCGCTTTGCACCTTTTTTCTCCATTACCTGATAGGCCGCCTGTTCACAGTAGCGCTGAATATTTACATCCAGACTGATATGCAGATCCTGTCCTGCAATTGGTTCTATCCGGTCTTCTGCCGCATTCTCAATTTCAATCCCTGCTGCATCTGACATGGTTAAAATCTTACCGTTCAGTCCTTTTAAGTACTGCTCGTATTTCACCTCCAGGCCAATGATTCCCTGGTTGTCTCCTCCTGTAAATCCAAGTACGGTGGATGCAAGGGTATCGTAAGGGTAATACCGTTTGTAGTCTTCATCTACCTTGACTCCTGCCAGATGATAGGACCGGATCTGGTCTCCCATGGCCTTGTCTACATTCGTCTTAATAATTTCCCTGGAACTGTACTTTTCCACTTTCTTGCGAATCTCTGCTTCATTCAGCCCTAACTCCTTAGACAGAACCGCAACCACCTCATCCGGCTTTTTTACCTGATTATGGATGACCGATATGGTGCAGACGGTGCGGTTTGTAGCAATGACAGTCCCACTGGCGTCAATAATATTACCTCTTGCAGCTTTAATGGTCCTCTCTCTCTCATGAAGATCGGAGGCCATGGCGCTGTAGTGCTCAGAGCGAAAGATCATTAGAAAAATAAGCCGTCCCATTAATCCTGTCATGGCAAGAAACAACAGGAAAAACAGGAGGGCTATTTTCTCTCTGTGATGTGTTTTATTCGAATTCATAAGCTGCTCCATCGTCATCATTGTTACAGTATATGAATTTCGGCTTTTTTTATGAGTCAGTTTGCCTTAAAGTTTATTCTGAAGTCTGGGTTTCCTCCCCTTGTGTAGTATCCTGAGAGGCACCATCGGTATCTCCCGGAAGGGCTGCCGGTAAATCCGTGTCTTCGCCTTCCTGACGGTTTACGTATTCCTCAGTGGGATTTAGTAATTCATCTGGAACCTTTTCTCCATTTTCCATGGTTGGTGTTTCTTTGGTAGGCTCTTGTTCCGTCGTCTCTGCTCCAGCCTCCCCACTTTCAGAAGATGGCTGTGTCTCCGTGGTAATGCCCTCCTGCTGGGGAAGGGTAGCTGCATCTTCGGAAGAAAGTGACCCTTGTGTATCTGTATCTGGAAATACATTTAAATAAGGAAGAATCTCCGTCATAATTTTTTGAAAAATCTGGCTGGCATATGTGCTGTGAGGCTGATCCTCAACATGAGGTTCATCAACAACCACATAAACCAGTACCTGTGGATTATCGGATGGTGCGTATCCGCAGAAGGATACCACATAGTTTGTTTTATCTCTTGGAATTTTCTCTGCTGTACCAGTTTTTCCGGCAACCTTATATCCGGCAATTCTGGCAGCGCCGCCTGTTCCGCCCTCAGCATTGACTGTCTTAAATAATGCCTCATTAATATACTTGGTGGTCGACTCAGAAACAGTCTCACGTACCAGTACGGGATCGACTTTTTTCATAACAGATCCCTGTTCATTTAGGATCTGCTTTACCACATGGGGTTCGTAATAGGATCCCCCGTTTATAACGGAACAGTAAGCTGCTGCCATCTGAATCATGGTACAGTTAAAGTTCTGTCCGAAGGAGTTGGTTGCAAGATCCGTAGGACCTGCGGTATCTGCTGTATACATAACGGTTTTATTATCCGCTTCTCCCGGCAGATCGATGCCGGTCTTTGAACCGAATCCAAAGATCTGCTGGTATTTATAGAATTTCTCTTTTCCCATCTGCTGGGCAATCCGCATCATAACTACGTTGCAGGACTTCATAAGACCTTCTTCTACCGTAATGAGTCCGTGTCCGTATCTGCTGACACAATTGATCTTATGTCCGCCTACTTCCAGAAACTTATTGCATTCATAGGTTTCTTTTCCTGTTATGGCGCCTTCCTCTAATGCTGCAGAGACCGTAAATATTTTTTCTGTAGATCCTGGCTCGTAGCCATCACTGATGCAGAAATTACGCCAGGTCTGATTCCACGCTACCTGAGTGCCAAGAGATATGATCTGTTCATCGGAATAGTGCTGGGATACTGTCTCAGGTGTGAGAGGCTGTGCATCCTTATTCTTCCTTTTATAATCATCCATAGCTTCTTTTATCCCCAGCTGTCTGAGCACATCTGTGGTAAATTCAGGACGCAGTTCACGGGGGTTATTTAAATCGAAGGTCTTGTTATCTGCCATGGCAAGAACTTCCCCGTTATTGGGATCCATTACAACTACACCTACCCGCTTGCTTCCGGTCTGTGCTTCCCACTCAGCTATGTATTTTTCTACTATCTTTTGTACATTGACATCTACGGTTGATACAACCGTATTACCGTTTGAAGCTGGTTTTATTACCCTCTCTAAATTGGAATCATCATTTAAATAACCGTATTCTCTTCCGTTGACTCCCATGAGAGTGGTATTGTAAAACTGCTCTATTCCTCCGGTACCATCCATACCGTCCCCGTTGGCAAAACCGACCAGCTTGCTTGCAAGGGAATTATAGGGGTATACACGCTTATACTCATCTTCAAACCAGATTCCCTTTATGGCTGCTTTAACTTTTTTAGCTTTTTTAAATTCTTCCGTTTTTTCCGTTTTGTATTTTTCGTATTTATCCTTATCATCAAAAGTCAGCTGCTTTGCATAACGGACATAATGCTTGTCCTTCTTTTCCTGAATGAGATTCATAATTTCAGTCCGGTCATATCCAAAGCATTCCGTTAAGGCATTGACTGTTGGTTCCAGATAGGAATCCGGATCACTCATGATCTGCTTGGGATCAAGGATTAGATTGTATACTTTCTCACTGGTCGCCAGGTAAGTACCATTTCGATCCAGCACATCTCCCCTCTTAAAAGGGATTACTCTGCTGTCATATTGCTGCTGAGACAGCACAATCTGGTTATAATCTTCTTTTTTCTTCGTCATCATGTTATAAAGGACCATGACCAATGCAAACAAAGCCAGCGTTATCACCAAAACCGTAATCGCCAGCTTTTCCTGCATATAACGAGGAAATACTTTATTTCTTTTGCTCCTGTTTTTATTATTGTTTCGGAATGTCCTCATTCTGCCTTACATACTCACTTTCCGTTTTATCATAGTGAAGGATCTGGTCTTTGTTTGCATAGACCATACCCAGTTCCTCGGTGGCAACTTTATACACATGATCAAGATCAACGGAAGTGTTAATGCTCATCTGCAATGCATCGTTTTCGGTTTTCAGTTTTTCCAGCTGTACTTCCCTGTCAGAAATTTCATGAATGCTGGCAGTTATTGAGGACTGTAAATGCAAATAATTTACACACAAACAAAGGGTAATGACTGCAGCAATCGTCAGCATAATTACATAAGGCAAATCCATCTGTAATGCTTTCTCGCGGTTCCGTCTTACATGATGGGGCACGGGACGGCGAATTTCATCCGGTGTAGAAACCGGTCTGCTGACCGGCATGGTTTTACGAACCGTATTCCCCTGCACATAGGCAGAGTTCCGATAGGAATGCACATTTCTTCTTGCAGCCACTCTTTTTTTCCTCCCTTTTTAGATTCGTTCAAACACACGAAGCTTTGAACTCTTTGAGCGTTTGTTTTCTGATAATTCTTCTTCTGATGGTAAAATAGGCTTTCTTGTGATGACTTTACCCATACTTTTTCTTCCGCATACGCAGACCGGAAAGTTATGCGGGCAGATACATGGATCTTCATTATCCTTGAATCTGGTCTTTACAATTCGGTCTTCCAGTGAGTGGAAGGTAATGATGGAAAGCCTTCCTCCAGGATTTAAAAGCCCGATCATGGTATCAAGAGAGTTTTTCAACACATCCAGCTCATGATTGAGTTCAATTCTGATTGCCTGAAAGGTTCGCTTAGAAGGGTGGCCCCCTACCGCTCTTATCTTGGCAGGAATTGCGTTTTTAATAATCTCTGACAATTCTCCCGTAGTTTCAATTGGCTTTACAGCCCTGGCTCTTACAATGTGTTTTGCAATATTCTTTGCAAATTTATCTTCTCCGTAATCCCGTATAATCCGATACAAATCAAATTCGCTGTACTGATTAATAATATCGGCGGCTGTCTGTGGATTTCTCTGATCCATTCTCATATCAAGAGGGGCGTCCTCTTCCCGGTAGGTAAAGCCTCTCTCCGGCATGTCCAGCTGATAGGAGGAAACTCCAAGATCCAGATAAATTCCATCCACTTTATCAATTCCAAGTTCCGTTAATACCCCATGTATATTTTCGTAATTGCTTCTGACCACGGTTACCTTATCTTTATATTCTTTCAGCCGCTCAGTTGCTGCAGCAATGGCATCCGCATCCTGGTCAATTCCGATTAATCTTCCGTGTTCCCCCAGGCGTCTGCATACTTCTAAAGCATGTCCTCCGCCTCCTAAGGTTCCATCAACATAAATCCCATCTGGTTTTATATTCAGGCTGTCGATGGTTTCATAAAGCAGCACCGATTTGTGTTCAAACATCATATACCTAGTCCTTCCATAGCTTCCGCGATTTCTTCCATATCATCATAGGTATTGGCTGCCGTCCATGCATCCTTGCTCCAGATCTCAATCCTGCTTCCAACTCCTACTAATACTGCGTCTTTATCGATTCCGGCGTGTTCTCTTAATACCGCCGGAAGCAGAATTCTTCCCTGCTTGTCCACTTCACAGGAACTGGCTCCTGCCAGAAAAAATCTGGAAAACTTTCTGGCATTGGTGTTAGTCAGCGGCAGGCTTTTTAATTTTTCTTCCAGGGCTTTCCACTCATCATTGTCATACACAAATAAACAGCCGTCCAAGCCCTTCGTCACGACGAATTCTTCTCCTAGCTGCTCTCTGAATTTGGATGGGACAATAAGACGTCCCTTCGCATCGACCGTATGATTGTATTCACCCATGAACATACTAATCACCTGCATGTACTGGCAGCATGGGGAAATCAGACCACTTTCCCACCATTTTCTACCACTTCGTACCACTTTCCTCCACTTGTACTCTAATTCTAGTACATTTGATTCAAAAACGCAAGGATATTTTCGAATTAATTTCAATTTAATTTGGCTTATTTACTAGGGTTTACGGACTTTTTCCATAATATTCCATAAATCGACAAAAATGGTAATCACACCAGACACTGCTGTTTTACAGGGTTTGGGTGATTACCATTTTCAATTACAAACTGTT
>SVDT01000064.1 GCA_015057775.1 Paenibacillaceae bacterium
CGTTTTAATGCAGCAGAGACACCGGGAAGAATCACAAGGTCCGAGGGTTTGTGTAAATATTCCACCTCTTCATTGATAGTCCCATCCCGATCTAAAAAAACAATTTTATCCATGCTCATACCTTCCTCTGCTGCCTGTTTTTTCACTCTTTATTTTAAATTAAAATGATACTGTCCGCCGGGTATGGATACCTTAACGTCCTGATAATCCCATCGTGCTTCATCCGTTATCCAGCTTTGGGCGCCTCGTAACTCAAAATTCCAGTCAGTCAGCTGTCCTCCCGCTGCTTCCATCCTTGCAGCCACTTTATGGCGTACATTATAAGGACAGTAAACCAGTAAAAATCCGCCGCCGCCGGCTCCAAGAAGCTTTCCGCCCAGTGCACCGGCTTTTAAGGCCTCTTCATAGAGTTCATCAATCTGTGGGGTGGTAATCTTGCTGCTCATTCTCTTCTTGCTTTTCCAGCCATAATCCAGAAGCTTGCCAAAGCTGTATAAGTTGCCCTTTAAAAGTTCATCCTTCATAGCATAAGCAAGGGCCTTCACTTCACACATCGCCTCAAATGGATCCTTTTTCTCATAGTTAGAAACCTGATCCTTGATAATGTTGGCAGATACATGAACGTTTCCTGTATAGCAAAGCAGAAGGTTATACTGCAATTCATGTATGATTTCCTTTTTAATTCTGAGGGGATTCACTACCACGTTGTTGCGTCCGTGGAATTCTATAAAATTAAAACCTCCGAAGGTTGCGGCATACTGATCCTGATATCCGCCGTCAATCTTTAAGTCCTCTCTCTCCACCTGATAAGCAAGATCAGCCATGGCGTAGCTGTCAAGCTCTACACCCTTCCATCTTGCCATGGCAGTTAATAGTGCTACCATTACAGTTGAAGAGGTTCCAAGACCAGATCCGGGAGGTGCGTCACACTGTAAGTAAACTTCGCAGCCCTGTTTGATGTCCATTGCTTTTAAGGCAGCCGTAACAAGATCCAGCCGTCCATCGTATACATAATTTTCTTTTGTGTTATACTTGACTGTCATGTCAAAATCAAGGGAATGAACGATGATCTGGTCATCTTGTCTTGGAACAATGGAGCAGTACGCATATTTGTTGATGGTACTGCCAATTATGGCTCCTCCCTGCTCGATACAGAAGGGGGCAACGTCTGTTCCTCCTCCTCCAAAGCTGACACGCAGGGGGGCACGTCCTCTGATTATCATATGATCACCCTTCCTTCCTTTACATCTTCCATGAAACGGTAATAATCTTGCGGGATTCCGATATCAATGAAATACCCGTCGTTTACCAGACCGCCAAGCTTTCTTCCCTCCGAAAGCCACAGTGGAATCATATCATGCTCAAGGGATACCTTTCCTTCCGGAATGGTATCTAAAAGAGCGCGTTTTATTAAATAAAATCCGCCGTTGATGGTTCCTTCTTTGGACTCCTCCACCTTTTCGTCAAAGGCGGTCAGACGGCCGTTTTCTAACACCGCCTGTCCATAGCGGGATACATCAGGAACTTTCCGGAGAACAAGAGCCATATCAAGGTCCTTTTTCTCCATCAGTTCCGTAAAGCTGCTGCAGTCGATCTGATAGAAGGTATCTGCATTCAAGGCGAAAAACATGTCTTCTGTCACCTGTTTTCCGGCATTTTTTATGGCTCCTGCCGTTCCTAACAGCTCCTCCTCGTAAGCATAAGAAACACGGATTCCCCACTGGGATCCATCTCCAAAATAATCTTCTACCATAGAACCTTTATATCCTACTGCAAAGATAATCTCTGTCACGCCATACCGGATAAGCTGTTTCACCACATATTCCATAAAAGGCTTCTCTTCTATCAGCGCCATAGGCTTTGGCCGGTCACTTACTACGGATCGCAGTCTGGTACCAAGCCCGCCTGCCAGCAAAACTGCCTGCATCTTAATGTCCTCCCTTGTTATATATTAAAAATCCTCTCCCACTACGCTCCATGCCGCATCAATGCTGTGATACGTCCGAATGTAGTTCTGGGTATTCTGGCTCATCTGCCTTAAGCTGTCCGGATCATTGTAAAGAGCAACTACTTCCTCTGCAAATGTCCCCGGTTCGTCTCTTACTACCATCACCTGATCTGCCTCTGGAATTCCTTCAGCCCCGATAGAAGTAGTTACAACAGGAGCGCCATAATAAAGTGCTTCAATCACTTTTCCCTTTACACCTGCCCCGTATCGCAGAGGAACAACTACGATCCGGCAGCTGGCATAAAGACTTGCCAGTTCTTCTTCCGTAACAAAACCTTTTACAATAATCCCGTTATCCGGCTGCTCCAGGGCTTTAATCTCGTCGGTAACCTTGGAACCTACAATGTAGAAATTAACCGGTATCTGCTCTCTGATTAGCGGGAATATCTCTCTTGCAAACCACAATACCGCATCTGCATTTGGCGGATGGGCAAAGCCGCCCACAAACAGCAGACCTTCCCTCTTTTCAAAGTCATTGGGTATTTGATTTAAAAACCGGTCAAATACGTAAGCTACTATTGCTTTTACAGGAACGGAAGGCTCGATTTCATGAATAGCTTCCCGCTCAACATAAGACGGATAATAGGAAACAGCCGCTTTTTTCATCAGGCGCAGTTCCATAGATCTCCAGTATTCGGAAGCTTCCCGTTTCTTAGGATCTCCGGTAAGCTCATATTCTCTGCCTTCCCGCAGGAAATGAAGGTCATGTCCGTAATAAATCAGCTTCATGCTGGTATTTTCCCGGAGAAAATCAATATATTTCTGAGCGATATGGGGGCGGTTTAAATAAGCTGCCTTTATATCATCACCGTGTGCCTTTAACCAGTCCCAGATACCTGCCT
Organism: Paenibacillaceae bacterium; assembly: GCA_015057775.1. Classification (GTDB taxonomy): domain Bacteria; phylum Bacillota; class Clostridia; order Lachnospirales; family Lachnospiraceae; genus Lacrimispora. Next base: position 2,851 of record SVDT01000064.1, read on the forward strand.
GATATTCCCTGCCGTACAGAATCTCAATTCCCATCTGCTGTAATGCGGTGGAATAAGGTTCTTCATGAAGGAAATTGTCTCCCAGGAACTTGACTACATATCCCTTATCAATAAACATTTTTAAATACTGGAATGTGGTTTTGGAACCTGCATCCCTGTCATAGGTAGGTACATAATGATCCACCACCAGGATAATATCCTTTCCCTGGCTTCTTTCTCTGGCACGGAATGGATCAGGGTTACCGTTATTTTCGCTCTGACAGCTGAACTCAGCCGCCCATTTTTCTTTCAGCTTTTTACTGTTTTCCACCTGATAGCGTTTTAAACCGGATCCATTGACATCTGTTCCGTTTGAAATGCCTTCAAAGTGGATTACTTTGGAAAGGGGCTGATAAACCACCCGGTAACCGGCTTTGCGTACCTCAAAGGCAAGATCGGAATCTTCACAATAAGCCGGTGCAAAGCGTTCATCGAAGCCGCCGATCCGTTTCCACAAATCATTGGAAAGAAGGATTGCAGCACCGGAAATATAATCTACGTCTTTTACATAATTGTACTCAGGTTTCTCCGGATCATCGAGACGTCCGTAATTCCAGCCAGAGCCGTCGCTCCATAAGATTCCGCCAGCCTCCTGAAGTCGTCCGTCAGGATAAACCAGTTTAGAGCCCACCATTCCGATGGAAGGGTCTGACTCGATTAGATTAACCAGACTGTCCAGCCAGCCGTCGGTTACCTGAGTATCATTGTTTAAAAACATGATATACTTTCCTCTTGCCGATTTTGCCGCCTGATTGCAGTTTCTTAAAAATCCCTGGTTGGTTTCATTGCGGCAGATCACCACATTTTCTGTGAATTTGGACAGTTCTGCTGTCGCATCCGTTGATACATCATCTGCAATGATTATCTCATAATCCACATTTTTTGTGTGCTCCATTATGGACAGGAGGCATGCATAAGTATAATGGATCTGATTGTAAACCGGTATGACGATGGATACCATGGGATGTCCTTCTTTTACAAAACGAAGTTTTCCATGTATCCGGTATGCTGCTCCGATTTTCATATCACCTTCCATGAGATTTCTTCCCTCATCTGTTGTATAGAGGGAAATGGATTTTATAGGGTGAAGTATGGTTTCCTTTATATAAAACAGCACTTTCCGTTTCTTTGTGCCTTGAGGGAATTTCTCATTAAAGATTCTTTTTAACCTGCGCAGTACCTTATAGGAGAAGGATTCATGCTTTCTTAACTGTTCAATAATCCCCTGCATGGTTTCACAGTCTTTTCTAAGGGAAGCAATAATCATGTCCTGGTTGGCAACATGGTTATCCGTTAAGCGCTTTTCTTCCTGCTGTTTTGTAATGGTCAGATCCTTTTCCTTTAATTCAGCCTTCATCTGGGCTATCTGATCCTTGGTATCATCAATCATCTGAGATACCTCAAACATGCTGTCCGGAAGGGCAAATGTCTCATGCATGTAGTTTAAGAGATAGATCTGCTGGTTCTCACCGTGAACATATTCCTGAAAATGGCGTTCCATCTCTTCATAAATACCAATCAGTTCACCGTCTACTCCCTGCTCTTCCATAAAAACTTCCATTGACTCATAGTTCAGGATGCTTTTATACTGCTCATAAAAATAATACAGCACCCGGAATTTTATGAAGTTAACAGGAACTGGAAAAGAGAATAACCATTCATAATCCAGACAGTAAGGACCGTCTTCAGTGATCATGATATTCTCAAAAAGGCAGTCTATGTTGGAATGTTTAAATGCCCAGTCTCTTCTAATCTGCTCTGCAGAATCCGGAAGCACTCCGAATACTTCTTCAAACTCCGGCGTGATATGGAACGGCGTCATGTAATCATCATGTACCTTTAAAATCATGGAGATGCCGTCTTCCAGAGAGGCTTCCGAAACTTTCCCGTTTACGATCTGCCGGCCAAGAATCTCAGCATACGTCTCTCCTTTTAAAAATGCAAACCGGGCGGTTGTTCCATCTGAGCTTACCGTTACGTCTGCCACATGTAACCCCTGATTTTGTTCCGTTAAATTATTGTATTTTTCTTCAAAGGAACGGATATGAGGGATTCCCTCAGCCGTCAGGGCAGTCTTTTCCACATAAGGCAGTCCATTTTCTTCCACCAGACTGGTGCGTATCTGAAAAGCTTCTCTTCTTGTTTTATTATATTTTACAAAATTAATTTTCTTCATGACGGCTCCAAATGGTTAAAAATGAATTGGCAAATGTCTCAAACTGTTTTCCTTCACATACTTCATCAAACATCTTACCTAAATCGAAACGTAAGTACTTGGGATAATCATAGGCAAGAATGGCATGGGTTAAATCTCCCTTACCCGGAAGATATCCATCGGAGTATAAAGTTACAGGAAGGCGGTAATCGGGCATGGGATAGTAGAATTTCACAGTTCCCTCGTTCCCTTCACTTCCGCATAAAAGTTCCTTCAACTCGGTTCTGGAAAGGCAAAACTGCTCCGCCTTTGCACCAGCCTGATACTTTAATCCCAGACGGTTTGAAATGGCAGTAATCAGCATTCCGTCGGGTTTTAAAAGTTCTTTGGCCTTTTGCATCATGTCCTGATACGGTTCGCAAAGAGAACCTGCAAAAACGATATAATCAAAGCCCTCATCACTGGTAAAAGAGTCTAAATCATTGTTTACGTAGTGGATATTGTTTTGTTTCTGATTGCGAAGGCGGTTGAACGATAAATTGTTGTGGCAGGGGTCTAATACAGTTACTGCTCTCACTCGTCTGCTGTATAAGCCTGTTAACGCGCCGTAGTCAGATCCCACCTGCAAAAGTGTTGCATCTGGTTTAAACTCAAACCAATCCAGCAGATTTTCTCTAATTTCCGATAAGGCATATAAATAATCCAGCCTGGGATTTTCCTGCAGCAGCTTTTTAATATCTCCATTATAATTCTGATACAGCTTTTTAAGTTCAGGGCTGATATCATTCATGCATCATTCCTCCTTACTTTTCTGCACGCATAAGTGTTAGGCTTACATCCGGTTCCATATCATAAACGCCAACCGTATTCTTGTTGGATATAACGGTAATGTTCACAATATCATACAGACGGTGGTAAACCACATGCTCTCCGTTTTCAAATCCGGTACAGCTCATGGACAGTAAGTATTCTCCACCCTGAAGAGTCATCTTCTGGGTAAATTCCACGACGTATTCATCGCCTTTTTTAACAGATTTTACATCGGAGGACTCAAACATGGTATTGGTACCGGTAAGATCAGCCCCACGCTTGTCCTTGATGGTATAAGTGAAAATCGGTGTTTCGATCTCTCCATGGAAATGAATTCGTTCCTTTATGGTAAAACGCTCTCCCTTTAACAGAAGATTAGTAATATTTCCTCTCTCATCAAGAAGGCCAAAATCTATGATCTCCGCCCTCTTATCGCCGTACTCCGTGCGGTTTGGATTGATGGTGAGCTTATCCTTCATCATTCCGCCTGCTGCCGCCCTGCTTCTTTCCGCAATTGCCTGGTCGCCGGAAAAATCGTTATACAGCCGGTTATCCACAGCTTCCAGTTCTTCGTTCAAATCATCCATCTGGTTTGCCAGAATCTTCTTGTAAAGATCAACCATTTTCCCTGGCTCGCCCTCTGCAATGAAATTTCCTTTGTTCAGCACCACCACGCGGTCACAATACTTGATGATAGCACCCATATCATGGGTAACCATGAGAATGGTGGTTCCATTTTTACGGATTTCCTCCATACGGCGGTAGCATTTTGCCTGGAAGAAAACATCTCCTACGGAAAGTGCCTCATCAACAATGAGAATCTCCGGCTCTACATTAATGGCAAGGGCAAATGCAAGGCGGACAAACATACCGCTGGAATAGGTCTTTACCGGCTGATAGACAAAATCTCCGATGTCGGCAAAATCCAGGATGTCCTGCAGTTTTTCATCCATCTCTTTTCTGGAAAATCCCATCATGGTACCGTTCATGTAGATGTTTTCAATTCCTGTATAGTCCATATTGAATCCTGCTCCAAGTTCCAAAAGAGCAGAGATCACCCCGTTTACCTGCACATCTCCGGTAGTTGGAGTCAGAACTCCGGTAATAATCTTTAAAATAGTGGACTTTCCAGAACCGTTAGTACCGATAATACCTACAGTCTGTCCCTTTTCCACATCAAAAGAAATCCCGTTTAAGGCGAAAAAATCACGGTGGTAATTTTTATGAGTCAGACTCATTGCCTCTTTTAACCGGTCAATGGGTTTTTCATATAATTTATATATTTTGGTTACATTATTAACCGTCAATGCTTTGTTATTCGATTCTACGGACATTGAATCCTCCATGGTAACTGCCTACAGCACATCGGAAAAATGCGGGCGCAGCTTTTTAAATACTTTCAGTCCTATTAAAAACAGGACAATAGTGACAAACCAGAAATAAAGACCAAGAGTTGGCCGTTCAGTAACCCAGTTCCCATATAACATGCTGTCACGGTATCCGGCAACGATATAATAAACCGGATTTATTTTCAACACGCTGGGGAGCCACTCAGGAGCTTTTGGAAACATCTCCGGAGCCCACATAATCGGCACCATCCACATACCAAACTGCAGGCAAATACCCACAATCTGTGCCATATCTTTGAAAAATACATTAATGGCACTGGTAAAATAGGTAATAGCCAGAGATAACATGGAAGCAGCAAAGGTATAGTAAATGATCTGAAACCAGCTGGCCTTTGGCAAAAAGCCATAACATAAAAATACTACAAACATAATGATAGCAAATATTCCATGTACCATCAGACAGGATAACATCTTAATAAATGGAAGAATCTCCACACGGAAAACTACCTTTTTTACCAGATAATTGTATTCCTGCAGGCAGTTGGTCCCCATGTTTAAAACCTCACTGATAAAAAACCATGGCACAATACCTGGAATCAGCCACAGTACATAGGGGTAAACCTTAATTGGTGGCACACTTTTAAATCCCATCTGGAACACAAAAAAATAAACAAGAACCGTGGCAATCGGCTGCAGAAACATCCATGCAATTCCGAAATAAGAGCCTACAAACCGCTTCTTAAAATCCGCTTTTGCTAAATCCAGAATCAGTTTTCTTTTTATATAGATTTCTTTTAATAAGGAAACCAGATAATTCATGGTTTTCTCCTCTCGTTAAAATTTAAACGTATCCCGGATACCGTTCCACTTCTGGTCTTTATCGGAAATAGTAAGTTCCATTCCCTCTGAAATTGGCCATTCAATTCCGATCTCGGGATCACTCCAAAGAATTCCGCCTTCGTCGCCCGGATGGTAGAAGTCCGTACATTTATAAGCAAATTCTGCTTCATCAGACAGAACTAAGAATCCATGTGCAAAGCCTTCTGAAATATAGAACTGCTTTTTGTTTTCTGCAGACAGCTCCACACCGAACCACTTACCATAAGTTTTGGAATTAGCTCTTAAATCAACTGCCACATCAAACACAGTTCCTCTCACTGCTCGTACCAGTTTTCCCTGGGGAAACTGCTTCTGAAAATGAAGTCCTCTAAGCACACCTTTTACAGACATAGACTGGTTATCCTGTACAAAATTCATGTTCAGTCCCGCTTCGTGAAAATCATTCTGGTTATAGGTTTCCATAAAATATCCTCTGGAATCCGGAAATACGGTTGGTTCAATGACATAAAGCCCTTCTATCTCGCATGCTGTTACTTTTATCTTTCCCATATTTTTATGCTCCTTTACATATCAAAACATTCTTTTACTTGTAGCATTCTACCACAACTCAGCCAAGATTTCTATATATAGGAAAATTTTTATTGGTTTCTGCCCGGTTGACGTCTCATTTCTGATACATCTATGCATAAATGCCACCCAACTGAAAAATTTCAGATGGACGGCGACTTTATTACTCCTGAATAAATTAAAGATGCCGCCTGGCTATACGAATCAGCCAGACGGCAACGTTTTTTTATTAACTTACAATTATCCGGTCAGATTCACGCACCGGTCCATGCACCATCAGTTCCTACATAATACCCATCCGGTGTTTTAGCACTGGTATACATGGCACCGTTGTCTCCACAGTAATACCATTTTGCATTCCATAACACCCAGCCTGTTACCATATATCCATGTTCATTGAAATAGTACCAATATCCGTTAATATACTGCCAGTTACTAACTGTATAGCTTTTGTCTGCATTACAGTACCACCAGCCACTGTCATCCTTTAACCATGCACCGATGCCTGCTGAAGCTCCAGGACCTGCAGAATTGGTGGTGCTGACAGAACTGCTGGTACTGATCTCCTGCGCCACCGAAGAAGTCACGTACCAGGAATCCGACTCTTCCCAGCTTCCTTTGTTGGAAGAATTATAGACGCCTCTTACTTTGAATGTATAATAGCCGCTTGAAGTAATATAACTGGAAAAATTATAGCTGGAACCTGTAGTGGTAAGCACAGAAGTCACAGTACTGCTTCCTCTGTATAACCTGATTTCATATTTTTTTGCATCTTCCGCTTCATCCCAGTTAGCCGTTCCAGTGGATTCATTCCATGATAAATCACTGGCATCGAGAGAATAACTGTCGCTGCTGTCATCGTCCAACGCGTCAAGAGTAATATAGACTATCAGTTCGGAACTGCTGCTCCTGCTTACAGAGGTAACTGTACCATCAGATCCGCTGATGCTTACACTGCTTTTGGAGAATCCACTGGCAAAATAGTAATCATCATCAGCCTCCAGATAAACCTTCAGTTTTGGCTTATCTCCATCTTCCCACTCATCATCAGGAGTATTGGTAACGGTTGTATCTTCCACACTGTATTTACTGGAACTGGTAGTAACTGTTACATCACTGGAACTGCTTCCTGTTTCTATGTCTGAATCAATGACCAGCGAGACACTGCCAATCGTGGTTTGAGTCGATGCCATAGAAGAAAGCGGATATAAGGTCATGAAAACTGCGGTACCCAATATAGCCATAGTCTTTTTATATTGAATCATGTCTGTTACCTCCTGCAATTTTAATCCTGGCCAAGATACCAGCCAGCGGTTTGTTCTGTTTTCTCCATAATAATTTATCACTATATGCTTAAATCTGTCTTAAATATTACAGAGAATTCCAGAAACAGTAATTTTATGCAGAGACAACCGGTTTACTTTTAAATACTATAAGCTTACTGCTTCACAATAAATGATTTCCTCTTACTTACCACATCAAATATAACCGCCGCCAAAAGAACGGTTCCCTTTACCACTTTCTGAAGGTTCTGATCCACACCCATAATGCTCATACCCAGGTTTAAAACACCCATCAGTGTGGCGCCTACAATAACACCTGGTACGGTTCCTGTTCCACCGTATGCAGAGGCTCCGCCGATGAAGCAGGCTCCGATGGCATCCATTTCATAGTTATTTCCTGCTGTTGGGTTAGCAGAGTTCAAACGGGCCAGGGTTACCATGCCTGCTACAGCTGCAAGCAGACCCATGTTTAAATAGGCAAGAAAATAAACCTTATTTGTATCGATACCGGAAAGTCTGGTTGCTTTTTCATTTCCGCCCACTGCATAGAAATAGCGTCCTGTGGTTGTTTTGGAAGATATGTAGCTGTAAATTCCGATGATTACCACAACCCAGATCAGAGCATTTGGGATTCCTTTGTAGAGAGACAGCTTATACATGAAGAAAAGTATTACTGCAGTCATCAGTACCATTTTAATGATCATACTGTTTAGGGGATCTACCCGGTATCCCTTTTTCAATTTTCTTTTTCTGGTGATCAGTTCTGATACAATAAAGATGCAGCAGGCTGCAATTCCTACAAGGAAGCAGGTGAGGTTAAAGCCCTTCATGCCAAACACATCAGGAACATAGGTGTTAAACAGATTTAAAAAGCTGTCCGGTACGGGAGAAAGGGTCATTCCCTGAAGGACTACGTTTGAAAGCCCGCGGAAGATGAGCATTCCTGCCAGTGTTACGATAAATGGGGGGATTCGTACGTAAGCAATCCAGAAGCCCTGCCAGGCTCCGGCCAGTATGCCGATGATGATCATGGAAAGAAGGGAAAGATAAGGATTCATTCCCATCTTAATCATCATGCTTCCGCCTATGGCTCCTACGAAGCAGACCACAGAACCAACCGATAAATCAATGTTACCGCCTGTCAGAATACAGAAGAGCATTCCGGTTGCCAGAATAAACACATATGCATTTTGTGCGATTAAGTTGTTTACGTTCTGGGCAAGAAGCATTTTCCCTCCTGTATTTACAGTAAACAAGATTACGACTACTGCCAGAACGATTACCATCGTATATTTTTTTAATGCTTCCGACAATTTTAATTTATTCTCCATCTTCTACTCTCCCTTCCTCTTCCATGCCCATGTTATCCGGGGTTAAAGGTATTCCCGAAGGATGCTTATCTGATTTTAAAATGCATGCCATGATTTTTTCCTGTGTGGCCTCCTGTGAGTTCATCTCTCCAACAATACGCCCCTCGTTCATGATATAAATGCGGTCAGACATACCAAGAATCTCCGGCAGCTCTGAGGATATCATGACAATGGATTTTCCGGCGGCAGCCAGTTTGTTTATGATACAGTAGATTTCATATTTGGCGCCTACGTCAATTCCTCTGGTTGGCTCATCTAAAATCATAATATCCGGCTCTGCAAACATCCATTTGGATAAAAGAACCTTTTGCTGGTTTCCTCCGCTTAAGTTTCCTACGGTCTGTTCCACGGAAGGGCATTTGGTCTTTAACTTATTAATATAATCTTCAGCAGCCATGACTTCCCTGTCTTTATCAATGATGGTTCGGAAGCTGACTGCACGGAGATTGGCAAGGGTGGTGTTGATTCGTATGGGATTTCCAAGAATCAGGCCATTGCCTTTCCGGTCTTCAGTCACGTAGGCCAATTTATGCCGGATGGCATCCCGTACGGAACGAAGATGGACTTCCTGACCGTGAATCTTTAACGTACCGGAAATATTTGCTCCATAGCTTTTTCCAAAAAGACTCATGGCAAGTTCTGTTCTTCCTGCCCCCATCAGGCCGCAGATTCCCACAACTTCTCCTTTTTTTACATAGAAGGATACGTCGTTTACTAACTTACGCTCTGAATAAAGGGGGTGACTGGCATTCCAGTGTTCCACTTCCATGGATTTTTCACCGATCTGAATGTCCGTACGCTTGGGGAAACGGTCTACCAGTTCTCTTCCCACCATTCCTTTTATAATCCGGTCTTCTGTTACATTATCTGTCTTCCTGTTCAGTGTTTCTATGGTTGAGCCATCGCGGATAATGGTGATTTTATCTGCTACATAGGCAATTTCATTCAGTTTATGAGATATGATGATAGAAGTCATACCTTCTGCTTTGAACTTTTTCAAAAGGTCCAGAAGTGCTTTTGAATCATCTTCATTTAGGGATGCAGTTGGTTCATCCAAAATCAGCAGTTTTGCCTTTTTGGCAAGTGCCTTTGCTATTTCTACCAGCTGCTGCTTTCCTACTCCGATATCCTTAATAAGCGTATGGGAGGATTCGGAAAGTCCTACTGTTTTTAAATACTGATCAGCCTCCCCAAAAGTTTCATTCCAGTTGATTGCGAATTTCTTTCCTTTTTCATTTCCAAGATACATGTTTTCCGCAATTGTCATATAGGGAACCAGTGCCAGTTCCTGATGAATAATGACAATTCCCTTTTTTTCACTGTCACTGATATGACTGAATTTACAAATCTCTCCGTTATAAATGATATCTCCTTCGTAAGAACCGTAGGGATAGATACCGCTGAGTACATTCATCAGAGTGGATTTCCCCGCTCCATTTTCGCCCACCAGAGCATGGATCTCCCCTTCTTCTACCTGAAGGTTTACTAAATCCAGGGCTTTCACACCCGGAAACGTCTTGGTGATGTTTTTCATTTCCAAAAGTATATTTGCCAAGAATATCCCTCCCTCTTTATATATTCAGAGGACGGCTTTCATTGATAAAAGCCGTCCCCCATAAGGAAATCCGCCTGATTACTTTAACTGGTCTTCGGTATAATAACCGGAAGTGATCAGCATCTCTTTATAGTTGTCAACGGTAACAACCACTGGATCGCAAAGATAGGTTGGAATAATTCCGGTTCCGTTGTCATAGGACTTGGTATCGTTGATCTCAGCTTTGCCGCCCTGCATAACGGAATCTACCATCTTAACTACCTGGGTAGCCAGAGTTCTGGTATCCTTAAATACGCTCATAGCCTGTTTTCCCTGGATCATGTTCTTTACGTTTGCAATATCGCAGTCCTGGCCTGTGATAATTGGATATTTTCCGGTGTAAGAAGAAGCAAGTGCATTTTCAACACCAAGAGCGGTGGAATCGTTGGAGCAAAGAACTGCGTCAAGTACGGTTCCGTCTGAATAGTTACCTGCAATAATGGTATCCATACGGTTCTGAGCTTTCTCAGAATCCCATTTCTCAGTTGCAACCTGCTCAAATGCTGTCTGACCGGATTTAACAACCAGTCTGCCGTTGTCTACATATTTCTTTAAAACATCCATAGCTCCTCCGAAGAAGAACTTGCAGTTATTATCAGCAGGATCGCCTGTGAAGAATTCGATATTCTTGGGATCGCCGGCTTTGTCAAGTCCAAGAGATTTCTCTAAATACTCGCCCTGCTTCTGACCTACTTTGTAGTTATCAAAGGTAGCGTAATATGTAACTGCATCTGAGTTCATGATCAGACGGTCATAAGCAATAACCGGAATTCCCATGGATTTTGCCTGGGAAAGCGGCTCTCCTAAAGAACTTCCATCGATGGAAGCGATCACTAACATTTTGCAGCCATTGGAGATCATGTTTTCAATCTGGGAAACCTGAGTCTGAACGTCGTTGCTGGCATACTGTAAATCTACCTTATAGCCTGCAGCTTCCAGTTCTTTCTTCATGTTGGAGCCATCCTGATTCCATCTTTGTAAATCCTTGGTCGGCATGGCAACTCCGATTAAGACTCCGTCTTTCTTTTCTGTTTTTGTTGCTGCGGCAGTGGTTTCTGCTGCTTTGGTTGTCTCAGCAGCTGCTGCCGTAGTGGTGGTCTCTGGAGCTTTGGTTTCCGGTGCCTTGCTTCCCCCGCTGCACCCAGCCAGCATTCCTGCCGTCATGGCAAGAGTCATTGCGACAGCTAAAAGTTTTCTTTTCATTGATAAATCCTCCTCCAATACTTGTTTTTGATATGCATATTTTAGCATGGAAGAATCAGGACTTGTTTGCCAACCGTTAGCACGGATTCATCCACATAAAAAAAGCCCTGTGTGAACAGGACTTTTTTAACTGGCAAAAAAATGCTACTGCTGTATGACATTTAAATATACATCTTCCCTGGCATGAAAACCGCCCTGAATGATGACAGAATCCATGTTTTCCCGAGTCACTGCAACAGGATTCAGCTCCAGATACGGCACATCATAGGTTCCGTCGTTTATAGTCTGGTCGATTCCTTTTAGGGGCTCCCCCTTCCCCAGCATGACCGCATACTCTGCCGCCAGCCTGGCTTCCTCTTCCACCGATTTAAAAGCAGTCATATTCTGGGTGCCCTCCACAATCCGCTGGCAGGCCATTAAATCGCCGTCCTGACCAACAAGACACACCTTCCCTGCCAGCCGGTCTTCGGACAGCACTTTGAAAACCTGAGTGGCCAGATCGTCATTTCCACACATGATTCCCTTCACATCGGGATATTTTTCAAGTGCCTCTTTGGCATAATCGTAGGCGTGCTCTGCAAGCCATCCCTCACAATTGTTCTGATAGACCACATCTAAATTTTTACCTTCTAAAACAGAATTGAAGCCCTCACGGATCATTGCCACATTATGATCGGATTCCGGTCCCTGAATCATGATGACTTTTCCACCCTCAGGTATGTTCTGAACCAGATTTTCTGCCATCAGGCTCCCCACGCCCTTGTTGTCAAAGGAGATGTACATATCACTGTTTGCATTTAAAACCAGGCGGTCATAGCTCATGGTTTTTATTCCTGCCGCCTTTGCTTTCTTCATCACATCTGACAGAGCCTCGCAGTCACCTGCCACCACCACAATGACATCCATCTGCTTCTTAATAAAATACTGGATCTGCTCGATCTGTTCATTCACATCACCGTTGGCATTTTGTACATTGACTTCCGCACCCATTTCTTTTGCAGCAGAAACGAAGACATCCCGGTCTCTGATCCACCGCTCAATGACAAATGAATCAATGCTCAGACCGATCTGCAAAGGCCTCTCCCCCGCCTTTTCCTGTTCCTGCTCTGCAGTCTCAACCTTTGCCTGTCTGCACCCTGACATCAGAATACAACAGGCTAATCCCATCAGTAATAACCTCCCGCCCCACATTTTCATAACCTTACCTCTCCCTGTATTCGGTTGGTGTCATCCCTTCATATTTCTTAAAAATCCTGCTGAAATAATTGGGATCACTGTAGCCGGACATCACGCAGATCTCTTTAATGCTGTATCTGGGATCCTCCAGCAGCCTTCTGGCGTTTTTGATTCTGGTCCTGGTCACATATTCTATGAAATTCTCCCCTACCTCCTGTTTGAACAGCTTGCTGAAATAATAGGGGCTGATGTCCACCATTCGTGATACGTCGTCAAGAGAAATGTCCCTGGCGTAATTCTCGTCTATATACCCCTTGACCCTTGATACCACATTTTCAAATTCCCGCTCCCTGGAGGTACTGATCTTATCGCAGATATCCCTGGTTTTACTTAAGAACCAGCGCCGCACCCCTTCTCCATCAGCTGCTTCCTTTAACTCTGCCATATAGTTTTCCCGGTAACGGAATCCGTAGCGGACATTCCCGGCTTCAAAAGCCCTCCGCTCCAGTCTCATCACCAGTTCCAGAACCTTGATTTCAATGTTGGATCTCATATCACCGTCATGTACCAGCATCCAGTCAAAAAATTCATTGGCACAGGATAACGCACCCTCCCGGTCTGCTTTCATGCCTCTTTGCAGGTACTGATTCTCCAGATCAAGAGGATATTCCCCATCGTATTCGGCTACTGCCGGAATATCGGTTATATGCACCACATGGCTGTCACTTTCTCTTAAGGATTTTAAAGCCTCCGTATAGGAATGACGGATTTCGGCCAGAGGTTTCACAGATCCGATTCCGCCCCTGCACTTAATGTCCATGCTGTTTTCCAGCTTATGAATCATGTTCCTGGTCCTTGTGATCACTTCCACCCGCTTTTCATACTGCATCTTTTCCTGATCGAAGGAAAGAAATAAAACCAGTCTGTTTCCCATGGCAGGACCGATGACGCATTCAAAATAGTCCTTAAGAATCTCCCGTACCATGTTGTAATATTTATTGACCTTCACCCCCACTCCGATGGCATTGGTCATGGTTCCCCCTTCCATGCTGTCTCCAAATTCCAAAACCACGATGAAACCATAGGGTTTTCGGATATCTAGCATTTCCGGGTACCCGCTGTGAAAGGGGTCTGAATCTTCCTGAAGTATGGTGTAAATAAACCCGCTTTCGATCATGGGAACGACAATTTCCAGACGTTCTCTAATCTTTAGATCATCACTGATCTTCTGCCTTGCCTCCTCAACCTGATGCATGGCCTTTACGCAGACATCGAGAATTTTCTTCTTATTTACCGGCTTCATAATGAATTCCATCACGCCAAGATTCACCGCTTCTTGGGCGTAAGAAAACTTATCAAAGGCTGTCATAATAATAAATACCATGGTCTGGTTGAATTTACGTATCTCCCTGATTGCCTGGATTCCGCTTAATCCAGGCATCTGAATGTCTACAAAAGCAATATCCGGGCGGAATTGACCCGCCTGTTCAATTACCGCTCTTCCTGTTTTTACGCAGACGATCTCACACTCACTTTTGAAGTTTGATTCAATAATACTCCGTATGGATTCCAGCATAATCCCTTCATCATCTGCTACCAGTATCCGAAACATGTATCTCTTCCCCCTTTTTAGGAATCCGTAAAATTACTGAAGTCCCCTGATCCTCCCCTTCACTGACAATAGAAAACAGTTCCTTTCTATTATAATAAAGCTCCAGACGGGAAATCACATTGTAAATACCGATTCCGGTAGATGCCGTATCTTCCTGGATTCTTACGCCTTCCTGTATCCGCTTTAATTTTTCTTTCTCAATTCCCTTTCCATTATCATCAATGCGGATTTCTATGGCGTCCTCCTGATTTTTCACAGAGAGACGGATATTTCCCGGCCAGCTGATATTCCGGATTCCGTGTGTTACGGCATTCTCTACCAGCGGCTGCAGGGTCATGCTGGGCATGGAATAGTCCAAAGCATCTTCCTCCAGGCTTGATTCATAGTGAATATCACCTGCAAACCGGACATTTAAAATGTAGATATAGTTTTCAACCGTACCCACCTCTTCCCGGATGGTAGCATCTTCCGCACCTTTTTTCACATTGTAACGAAAGAAATCTGCCATTTTTTCCATGAATACTGAGGTTTTCTCTGCATCCTCCATCATTGCCAGCTGTACGCCTGCATTGAGCGAATTAAACAGAAAATGAGGATTAATCTGGGACTGGAGATATCGTAAACGAGCTTCTTTTAAGTGATTTTCCATTAAAAGCTCCCGTTCTTTCATCTCCTGCTCTTTTTCTGCACTCTCTTTAATTTTATTCACATAATCGGCCAAACTGTCCACCATTTGGTTAAAAGTCTTTGTTACAATCCCAAGTTCATCCCCCGAACGGATATAAGGTACTTTTACATGGAAATTCCCCTGTCCAACCAGCTTTGCCGTATGGGCCAGACTGGTGAGAGGGGTAACGATGTCCCTGGTCATCATCATCATGACAGTGAGGCTGATAATCATAACAATGACCAGTATAACAGAGCTGATCACCTCTAAATACTGGAGCGCAGCCTGAAGAGTCTGATAGCTGGCAGAGTTGTTCTTAAACTGTCTGCTGTTGAGAACAGCAATATCATGGTTTATGAACTGGTAAAGCTTTAATGCGGATTCATAGGAGCTTTTGTACTTTTCTACATTCTGTCCCCGCTTTGCCTGTACCGTTTCATCTGTAACCGCCAGATAACTGTCAGACATATTCCGGATATTTTTCTCCAGAAGCTGTACGGGGTTGTCCGTTACCAGAACATTCAGTCCATCTAAAAGCTTCCTGTAATCCTGTTCTGCGCGGTAATAATCTGTTAGTGACTCGGAGTCTTTTACCTGTAAGTATTTGTACATAAAGTTCTGAACATTGGTCAGCGCATCGGATAATTCGTTTAGATTCACATTGCTCATATAAACGGAATTCATCCGCTCCACCATCTGATTGATCTGGGCATAGATAAACAGATTACTGGCAAAGAGGACCACTGCTGTTACCGCTATTTCCAGAAAAAGCTTTCTGGTGATGGGTAAATTCTCCCAGATTGAATTTGGCTTATTTTTCATGGGCTTTTCGCTCCTGCCTCTTGTATTCCGGAACCTGTTCCTCTGTCACAAACTGGAGATCTACACTGTAAAAGGAATTGGTCCGCCCATCCTTTATGGATTCCGTCAGAGCCTGTACGCTATATTTGCCCATCTGACTGGTATCAATGCAGAGAGTCATCGCCATGGTTCCCTTCTCCACTGCCTCTAACGCAGCTTTTGATTTGTAATAGCCAATCACCTGGGTTTTTCCCACTCTGTTATAATCAATCACCGCCTGGTAAACCGCTTCCGTATCCACCTCATCCATGCACACAATCACATCCGGCGGCCCCTGTGCATTCTGGAAAAGGTTGCGGACAATCTCTTCTGATTCAAAGGCTCTACCGGATGGAATCCTGATTTCTTCCACTTTAATTCTGTCTGCATTTTCTTTGGTAGTAACCATACGGTTGTTAATCTGATTAAAGATCTGAGCCTGATTGCTGTCTATGGAATTATCGTGGAGCAGCATCATAACCCGGGTAATCCCATCGTGGTTAGGCAGGATTTTTAAGATCTGATTGCCGTATTCCTGCCCAAGCTGGTAGGAATTGATCCCTACGTAACTTTTTCGATCCGTATTAGGGGCATCATTTAGAATG